>CACDNJ010000001.1 GCA_902554135.1 uncultured Pelagibacteraceae bacterium
AATTAAAACAAATAGTTTACATAACAAATATTTCATTATTTCTATATCACCATACACATTCATAATTTGTTTATTGTTATTCATTCTCAGAAAAAAAGTTTTCATATACTTAAGAAGTGATGGTTATGAGGAATATAAATGCTATTCAAAATATTTTGGACCAATTATTTATCACACAATGTTCACAATAGCATCTTGGGGATCAAGACTTATAGCTTGCAGAGCACATATATTAAAAGGAAAAAAAGGAATAGTGGTCTCACCCTCTCAACTCAATCAAAAATGGTTTGTTGATAGAAAACCTTCAAATTTAAAAAATATTAAACTTTTGTATGTAGGAAGAATTAAGATTGAAAAAGGTGTTTTGTCTCTTTTAAAAATTCTCAATGAAATAAAATTAGATTTCACTATCTCAATTGTAAATTCAGAAAAATTTCATGATAAAAAGTTAGAAAGCGAAAAAGTAAAAATAGTTCATTTTCAAAATAAAAATGATTCTATTATCAAAATATATGATGATCATAATATTTTTATTTTACCATCTTATACCGAAGCCCATCCCCAGGTTTTAGATGAGTCTTTATCAAGATTAAGGCCAGTCATTATTTTCCCAGAAATATCTCATGTTAAAAGAAATCGAGAGGGAATTTTTCTTGCTGAGAGAAAAGCAGAATCTTTATCAAAGAAAATAGAATATGTGATGAACGAGTATGAATTTATTCAAAAAAAAATGATGGAAAATAAGCTTCCAACTAAAGTGAACTTTTTACAAGAAATAACAGAAATCATTAGACAAAAATAGAAATGAAAGAAAAAACTGATACCAGAATTTTAATCCTTTGTGGTGGAAGAGGAAGAAGAATGGGAAAATACACGAAAAAAATCCCAAAACCTTTAGTTAAAGTGGGAAAAATTCCAATTATTCAACACAAAATTAATTATTATAAAAGTCAGGGATTTAAAAATTTAACTTTTTGTGTTGGTTACAAGGCCAATGTGATGAAAAAATTTTTAAAAAGAAAATATAAAAAACCTAACTTTTCAAATGCTGGAATTAATAGTGGTATTTTAAAAAGAATTTTTTTAGCTTCAAAAGGTTATGATGCCACTTCCATAATTAGTTACGGCGATACATTGGCAAAAATTGATTTAAATGATTTATTGAGACAGCATAGAAAATCGAAGTCATTGATGTCTTTAGTTATTGCCCCTATAAGAAACCCTTTTGGTATTGTAAAATGGAATTTAAAAAATAGAATTACTTCCTTCGAGGAAAAACCTATGTTAAATCATTTTATTGGTTATGCAGTAATAGAGCCAAATATTTTTAAGTATTTGAACAAAAATATAATAAATTCAAAAGACGGTCTTGGAATGGTTAAAGCCATTAAGCTATTAGTTTCTAAGAGACTTGTTAGTGTATATAAATATAATGGTCTTCAACTGACCGTTAATTCTATTAGCGAGTTAAAGGAAGCAAGGAGTAAAATTGGAAAATACATCACTTTTAGTTAAAAATTTTAAAAACAAAAAAGTTCTTGTTACAGGTGGGGCAGGGTTTATTGGTTCTCACTTAGTAAAAAAACTTTTACAATTAAATGCAAAAGTTACAGTAGTAGTTAAATACAATAGTATTATAGACTGTCCGAGAATAGCCGAGGTTTGGGACAAGATTAATGTTGTTGAAGCCGATTTAAGAAATACTGATTCTACTTTACAATTTAAAGGCAGAAAATTTGATTACATATTTCATTTAGCAGCATATAACCATGTGGGAGACAGTTTCATTCATGTTCATGAAACAATGAGCTCTAATTTATTATCAACTACAAATTTATTAGATCATGGTCCAAATTATAAAAAATTCATTCATATTGGTTCATCAGAAATATACGGATTACAAAAAAAATTACCTTTTAGAGTTGAAGAAATACCACAACCCATGTCTCCCTATGCAATAGGAAAGTACTCTAGTGAACTTTATTCAATATTAAAAAGTAGACAGACGGGAAAGAAAATAATTTGTATAAGACCTTTTAATACTTTTGGTCCATTTCAAAGTGAAAAAGCTATAATTCCAGAAATAATTATTAAATGTCTTTTAGGAAAAGACATAGTAACAACCCCGGGTCAGCAAACGAGAGAGTTTAACTATGTTTCTAATATTATAGAAGGTTTATTAATAATAACTTTAAAAATTAACAGCTCATATAAACCCATAAACTTAGGCAGCAATAAACCGATACAAATAAAATCTTTAGTAAAAAAAATACACAAGTTCACAAATTCAAAATCAAAACTAAAAATTGGAAAGAAAAAATATAGACCTAATGAAATTTGGAAAATGCAGGCGGACAACAGGTTTGTTATTCAAAAAACAAACTGGAGACCCCAAATAAAATTAGATGAGGGGCTTCAGATTTCTATAAATTGGTACCGAAGGTTTATTCAGACTTATTATAGAAGAAAGAATTCTATTTAATAATCTTTTGGTATTTTAAATATATTTTTGAAGATCCAAATTTATTTTTTACAGTATTCAAGGAATTTTTAGACAATGTATTTGAAAATCTTTTGTCCTCTTTTAACCGTAGAATTACTTTAATAAGTTCTTTGTTATTTGAGAAAACACCAATATCTTTGTTTTTTTTAAATAGGTCCTTTATAAAAGACTCTTTGCTCGCAACAGTTGGAATGCCATAGCTCATATAATTCAAAATTTTGTTCTGAAAACCGGTAGCTATTTTTACATTACAAACTCCACATATACTGTTAGTAAAAACTGATTTTAGATTAGAAATTGGACCATGTACTATTACATTTCGATAAAACTTAAAGAAAAATTTGTCAAAAGTATTTATTTTTCCAATAATATGAAATTTTATATCAGGATACTTTTCATTTAATCTTGGTAGAATTTTCTTAGAAAATTCACGGCATGCAAGTTTATTGGGAAGATAATTTATGTTTCCTAAAAAAATAATCTTATTGTTACTTTTTTTAAATTTAAAAATTTTCTTCTGAATATCAAATGTATTTTCTACTATAGCAATTTTATCTTTATCAATAAATTTTCTCGCCTCAAACAATTCCTTTCTCGATATAAACACAATCTTATCAAATTGATTCGAGACTTCCTTTTCGTACCTTTTCATTAAAAATCTTTCCAAAATATACAAGTATTTTAGAGGGTTAACTATTGATAGACTTTTTATTATTTGTTGATCTCTTACAGAAACCAGGTCTGTCATCTCAAGAATTGTTTTTCCTCTAAATTCCGAGGGAAGATACTGACAACATCTTATTAAATGAAAAATTATTGTGTCATAATTATCTTTATTATCATCAATAAAATTAGCCATCTCTTTAGAGAAAAAATAACCATTTTGCAGTGGTTTTAGTTTAAGAAGTGAAAGAAACATATTAAACAATCTAGAAAAAAAATTTATTTGAAACCTCGTTTCTTCATTGCAAAAATTTATTTTTTTTCTATTTATTTTTGGATTTTGGTCAATGCACGCGATATCAATTTTGTTTTTTTTAGATAACGATTTAAGAATACTTAAAGCTCTCTTCTCTTTTCCGTCTAAGGTTTCTAAAGACAAAGGCGCAGATGAAACAAAGAGTATTTTACCCATGAAAAATATATGTTATATCAAATATTTATTTAAATTAAACAATCTTATCGTTGGGCGTGTAGTTCAGTGGTAGAACGCTTCGTTGACATCGAAGAGGCCATAAGTTCAATTCTTATCACGCCCACCAAAACCCTCCCTCAAATCTATCTTTTCAGCTATTTACAATTATAAATAAAAATATTATAAGTTTTTGCCTGGTGATTATTGCGAAGGGGTCATACCCGATCCCATTCCGAACTCGGAAGTCAAGCCCTTCAGCGCCGATGGTACTTTACCTTAAGGTATGGGAGAGTAGGTCGTTGCCAGGCTAACATTATGAAGATTGCTAGTTCACTTAAATCGTTAAAGAAAAGAGACCTTGATTCTAAATTGGTTAGAAGAAGAGGTAAAGTTTACGTTATTAATAAAAAAAAGCCTAAGTTCAAAGCTAGGCAGGGTTAGTTTTTTTTGATGAACGTAGGATCAACAAAAGAAAAAAATCCAGAGAAAAGAATTTCTATTACTCCCGATACCTCAAAAAGCTTAAAAGGTTTAGGGTTAAATGTTTTTTTGGAAAAAGGATATGGAGAAAGCTTGGGTTATAAAGACCATGAATACAAAGATAAAGGGGCTCAAATTTTAAATGATGCAAAGGAAGTTTTATCTAAATCAAATTTAATATGTAAGGTAAACTTACCCAGCGAAGAAGAATTTAAAAACATTAAAGAAAATTCAAGTTTAATTGTATCAAATTATAATTATGAAAAAGATAAACAAAATCACCAAAATTTTTATTTAAAAAGTAAAATTAATATTTTTGCTTTAAATTTATTACCTAGAATAACAAGAGCACAATCAATGGATGTTCTTTCATCGCAAGCTAACCTTGCGGGATACAGAGCGGTTATAGAGTCAATCTATGAATATGAAAAAGCTGTCCCCATGATGATGACTGCTGCGGGCACTGTTCCAGCTGCCAAAGTTTTAGTGATTGGTGCTGGAGTAGCTGGTTTACAAGCCATCGCAACCGCTAAGAGACTAGGGGCAATAGTTTCGGCTACAGACGTTAGATTAACAGCAAAGGAACAAGTTGAGAGTTTAGGAGGTAAATTTTTAACAGTTGAAGGTTCAGAAAATCTAGAAACTAAAGGTGGCTACGCCAAAGAGGCCGGGGAAGACTTTAAAAAGAAACAAGCACAAATGTTAGAGAATGCTGCTTCAAAGAGCGATATCATTATTTGCACCGCGCTAATCCCTGGAAAGCCAGCACCCAGAATTATTAACGAAAAAATGATTGATAATATGAAATCAGGATCAGTTGTTTTTGATTTAGCTGTTACACAGGGAGGAAATGCTGCTTATTCAGAAACAGATAAAATAGTTGTTAAAAAAGGAGTTAAAATAATCGGAATAAGCAATGTCATGAATAAACTGCCTCTTACCGCATCAAATTTATATGCTAAAAATATATTTAGCTTTGTTAGGAATCTATACAACAAAGATAAAAAAGAATTTGTTATAAACATGGAAGACGAAATAATAAAAAATACTTTAGTAAAAGGGAGTAACTAGTATGGAAATTGATCCATTTATCTTCAGGTTTAGCATATTTATTTTGTCAATTTTTGTTGGATATTATGTTGTTTGGAGCGTGACACCATCTCTACACACTCCATTAATGTCAGTAACTAATGCAATATCTTCGGTAATTATCGTTGGTGCAATAATTGCGTCACTAGCAAGTTCATCAGGTAATATTTTTGAGACTTCAAATATTTTTGGCTTTTTGGCAATAATTTTGGCTGCCGTTAATATATTCGGTGGTTTTTTGGTTACTCAAAGAATGCTTCAAATGTACAAAAAAAAGAAAAAAGATAAAAAATGATCTCAGCTAATTTATCAGCAATATTTTATTTAATTTCTGGAATACTTTTTATTCTTGCACTAAGAGGTTTGTCTTCACCCGAAACATCTAGACAGGGTAATTTTTTTGGAATTTTAGGAATGATAATTGCTATTACTGTTACATTTTTAACAGTAGGTAATTTTTCAACTGCGATAAATTATGTATTACTATTTTTGGTAATTGGAGGTGCTATAGGAGCTTTTATTGCCTTCAGAATACCGATGACTGCAATGCCAGAGTTAGTAGCTGGTTTTCACAGTCTCGTAGGTCTTGCGGCAGTTTTTGTGGCCATATCAGCTTTTTTAAATCCTCAAGCTTTTAATCTTGGTTCACCAGGCGATATTAAACTTGCAAGTTTAGTTGAAATGTCAATTGGTGCTGCAGTAGGAGCAATTACTTTTTCGGGATCAATAATAGCTTTCTTAAAACTTCGAGGAATAATGTCCGGTTCACCAATAACTTTTATAGGACAGCACTTTGTTAACCTAATACTAGGAATATCAATTTTTGTATTAATTTATTATTTATGCACAACTCAATCAGAAAGTTTCTTTTGGGGCATGATCACAATATCTTTCTTAATTGGAGTTTTATTAATTATTCCAATTGGTGGAGCAGATATGCCTGTAGTCATCTCTATGCTCAATTCGTATTCTGGTTGGGCTGCTGCTGGAATTGGATTTACTTTAGAAAATACCGCACTAATTATAACTGGAGCTTTAGTAGGATCTTCCGGAGCAATATTGTCATACATAATGTGCAAAGGTATGAATAGATCTTTTTTTAGTGTCATCCTAGGTGGATTTGGAGGAGACTCAACTACTGGTAAGGAAAAGAAAAAAGATCAAAAACCAGTTAAGAGCGGTAATGCTGAAGATGCAGCCTTCTTATTAAAAAATGCTTCTTCAGTAATTATAGTTCCTGGATATGGCATGGCTGTTGCACAAGCTCAGCATGCACTAAGAGAAATGGTTGATGCTTTAAAGAAAAATGACATTAAAGTTTCTTATGCTGTACATCCAGTAGCCGGAAGAATGCCAGGACACATGAATGTTTTATTAGCCGAAGCAAATGTTCCTTACGATGAAGTTTTTGAACTCGATGATATCAACAATGATTTTGCAAACACCGACGTTGCATTTGTAATAGGTGCTAATGACGTAACAAATCCTGTGGCCAAAACTGATCCCCAAAGCCCTATTTATGGAATGCCAGTTTTAGATGTGGAAAAGTGTAAATCAGTTTTGTTTGTCAAAAGAAGTCTATCACCAGGTTATGCAGGGGTCGATAATGAGCTTTTTTATAGAGAGAATACCCTTATGTTATTTGCTGACGCTAAAAAAATGACAGAAGATATTGTTAAAAATATTTAAGCATGTCTAAAACAAAAATATTTTGTGATATCGCTGATAGTAAAACAATAAAAAAGTTTAATAAAAAATCAATTGTTGATGGTTTCACCACCAACCCAAGCTTAATGCGTAAAGCAGGAGCTAAGAGTTATGAAAAATATTCAAAACTTCTTTTAAAAATTTGTAGAAAAAAACCAATTTCGTTAGAGGTTTTTGCTGATAATTTTAACGAAATGGAAAAACAGGCTTTAAAAATAAATTCTTGGGGAAAAAATATTTATGTAAAAATTCCCGTGATTAACAGTAAAGGAAAGTTTACAGGACAATTAATTAAGAAATTAAATAAAAAAAAGATTAAACTTAATATTACAGCAGTTTATACGGTTGCTCAGGTCAGGATAATCAACAGATGCCTTGATAATAAAACAAAGTCTATAATTTCGATTTTTTCAGGTCGTATGGCAGATGTAGGAAAAGACCCTGTTCCAATCATTAAAAAAGCAGTTCAAATGACAAAAAGCAAAAATAAAGTTGAGATTCTATGGGCTAGCACAAGAGAGCCTTACAACTATACACAGGCTCAACAACTAGGCTGTCAAATTATAACTATGCCGCCAAAGGTGATTGAAAAAGTTTCTAATTTTGGAAAATCGTTTGATCGGCTAACCAAAGATACGGTTAAGGCTTTTCTACAAGATAGCAGAAAATCAAGATTTAAAATCTAAATAAAATCTAAGTTTATTTTTCCTAGAGTCTTAAAATTAACTTTAATTTTATCACCTTTGTTTATTTTCATCGGTTGAATTACCGATCCAGTCATAAACCAGTCTCCCTTTTTAAAAGTAACAGGATTACTTTTAAATTCATTAACAATACATTTAATAGCTTCAGTTGGATGGGCTCTTTTTTCCCAAGCCCCGGTTTTTTTTCCATTTAAATCAACCTCAACCTCTATTGAATTTAAATCAATATTATCAAGATTTTGAATCTTATTTCCAACAACAATAGCACCAGCTCCACCATTATCCGCAACATTTAAAAACATTAGTTCTTGGCTATTTAAATTTTTTTTAGAATCAGGCTTAACACGTGTTGAAACTAATTCTAGAGAAATGAAAACTTCATAATTACCTTTTCTATCTTCAGCCCCAGGAACCATTTTGGTATCTTCTAAGAATTTTAAAGCAAATTCACATTCAAGAATACAGAGCGGAACCTTGCTGTATTGAATTTTTAAAGGATTCATCAAAACGGTTTCATTTATAATTTTTCCAATCATGGGACCATCAACCTTTGCACCATCTTGTAATTTCTTAGTTACCATACCAATTTTCCAGCCTACGGTTTTTTTCTTTAGAACTTTATGAAATTGTTCTTGTATTAAATGTGAATCTTTTCTGCTCTTTGGAAAATCTTCCGGTTTAACATCTATTAAGTCTTTTTTTATCCATGCATCTGCTAATTTTTCTGCTAATGTATTCATGGTAATAAATAATCACATGAATCTAGAATTTGAAAGAAAAAAATTTACTAAAAAAATTGATTGAAAATAAACACAACGAGCCTGATAACAAACAGATTAAACAGATCTTAGATCTTTTTAATTCAAAAAAATTTGAAGAAGTTAAAAAAGAAATTAATAAACAAGCTTCAAAATTTCCAAATTCCTCTATTCTAAATAATATTCTTGGGGCCGTTTTGGCTGAAGAAAATCAGCTTGTTTTAGCCATCGAGCAGTACAAAAAGTCGATTAAGCTCAACCCAAATTACGCTGAAGCATATAACAATTTAGGTGTTTCCTTAGAAAAATTAAACAAATATGAAGAAGCAATTGAGAAATTTGAAAAAGCTATATTTTTTAAAAAAAATTTTTCTGAAGCAATAAAAAATTTATCTGTAGTTTGTAATAATTATGGAAATTTGCTGAGCCAATTAGGCAGATTTGACGATGCAAATGATAAATATGTTAAAGGAATAGAAGTAAGACCCGATTATGCTATAGCTTACAGCAACCTTTTATTTAATTTAAATTTTAAAAATAATTTAGATCAAAAACTCTATTTATCATGGGCAAAAAAATTCAGAGAAAATTGCAAAAACTTAAAAAATCTAAATTTAAATTATAATTATGATAAAAACCCTAAAAAACTCAGGATAGGATGTGTATCAGCTGATTTTGGGGAACACCCAGGTGGGCATTTTACTTTGAGCACGCTTAAAGATTTAAGGAAAAAAAATTTTGAATTAATAGCTTATTCTACTTATGATCGAAAAGATGAGCTTTCAAATGATTTTAAAGGATTGTTTTATAAATGGAATTCAATTCAAAACAAATCAGACAAAGAAGTTATAAGTCAGATTCTTAATGATAAAATTCATATATTGATAGATATGCAGGGACATTCAGCCAAAAATAGACTACCAATTTTTTTCTATAAAGCGGCACCTATACAAGCAACTTGGTTAGGACAAGGTTCGTCTGGAATTTCAGAAATCGACTATTTTATTGGTAGTCCATACATTACACCAAAAGAAGAAGAAAAATATTATGTTGAAAAGATACTGAGACTACCAGAAATATCTCAATGCCTTACAATACCAGAATTTGAATTGGAAATATCAGATTTACCTGCAAAAAAAAATAATTTCATTACCTTTGGTTCTTTTAATCAATTTTCAAAAATTAATGACGAGGTCATTTCTTTATGGTCAAAGATTTTATTATCTATGAAAAATTCAAAGCTTTTTTTAAAAACCCAGGAACTATCAAATAATAAATTTTCCGAAGAAGCTTTGAACAGATTTAAAAAATTTAATATAAATTCTGACCGTCTAATTTTGCAGGGAAAATCTAAAACTAGAAAAGAGGTTTTGGAAACATATAGACATATTGATATTTCGCTCGACCCTTTTCCTTTTCAGGGAAATACTAGTACTTGCGAATCTGTTTGGATGGGCGTTCCAGTTCTCACACTTAAAGGAGATAGACATCTGTTTCATTTTGGAGAAAGTATAAACTCAAATTTAAACATGAAAGACTGGATAGCAGATAATAAAAATGATTATCTTGAAAAGACTATAAAATTTTCATCTGACCTAGAGGGACTTTCGGAAATTAGAAACAATTTAAGAAAAAAAGCATTGCTTTCACCTGTATTTGATTCAAAACGTTTTTCTAAATATTTTGGTGAAATTCTTTGGAATATGTGGAGTAATTTTACAAAAAGATGATCTTGGTTGCGGGGGTAGGATTTGAACCTACGACCTTCAGGTTATGAGCCTGACGAGCTACCAGACTGCTCCACCCCGCGATAATTAATCTTTCAACCGTTTTAGGTTAACAGCCTGTAACTTACCTTTTTCTTCCTTTATTTCAAATTGTATTTCTTGGTTTTCTTTAAGAACTCTTAATTTTGATTTTTCTAAAGATGAAATATGTAAAAAAATATCTTTTTCGCTATCATTATCCTTAATAAATCCGTAGCCCTTTTTTGAATCAAACCATTTTACTCTACCTGAAGGCATAATATTCTCTTTTCTAATTATAACTGCTTATAGTCTATTTCTTAGACGCTGAAATTTTTTGACTCTCTTAATATTTTCAAGTCTTATTCGTTTCTTTTTTTCAGAAGGCTTTTCATAATTGCTCTTCATTTTAATTATTTTAAAAAAACCTTCTTTTTGAAGTTTTCTTTTAAGAACTCTAATCGCTTGTTCAACGTTATTATCTTTTACGTCTATTTTAATAAGTCCTCCATTTTTGTAAGCGTAGTTAGCATGCTAAAAAGGAATTGTCTATAAGGATTTAGTAAGGTCTTTGAGGAACTTTATTCTCAAAATTGGAACGATATTTTTTTAAATTTTGCTTAATTTTGGGATATTTAATACTTAAAATGTGTGCTGCAAACAAAGCTGAATTGATTGCCCCTGGTTTTCCAATAGCTAAAGTTGCAACAGGCACACCCGCAGGCATCTGAACAGTCGAAAGAAGACTATCTATCCCTTTTGTTATACTTGTCATTGGTACGCCTAAAACTGGAATTGTTGTTAATGAAGCAGTTACGCCTGCGAGATGAGCGGCACCACCCGCTGCTGCAATAATCACCTCATAATTATTTCTTTCAGCATAGCTCATAAATTTTTCTAACCTTTTGGGTGTTCTATGGGCCGAAATAACTCTGGCATCAAATTTAATTTTTAAAAACTTTAAAGTATCACAACAGTTTTTCATGATTTCCCAGTCGGATTTACTGCCCATTATTACTCCAACAACCGGGTTTTTATTGTTCTTGCTCACTACTTTCCTCTACTTTATTTTCTTCTTTGTTTTCCTCTACTTTGTCTTTTTCTTCTTTATTTTCCTCTGCTTTAGCTTCTTTTTCTTTTAATTTTTTCTCTCTAACCACTCTTCTGTCAGCTTTTTCTACAGCTTTCTCAAATTGTATTTGGCTGCATAGTCCTAAAATAACAGGATCTTTTGCAGTTAAACCAGATAAATTCCAATAAGTTCTTTTTCTAATTAGAGAAACTGTCCCCTTTGTACTACCAACAAGCTTTGCAATTTGTCCATCTGAAAGTTGAGAAAAATTTTTAACTAACCAAAGCACTGAGTCAGGCCTGTCTTTTCTTTTAGATAATGGTGTATACTTGACTTTTTTTCTTTCCGGAGAAACCAAAACATCTTCATTTTTTTTATTCAATTTTAGATGTCTTTCATGATCTTTTGAACAAACATCGATTTCTTCACGCGTTAATTGACCGGCTAAAATAGGATTGTAAGCTTTAATTCCTTTTGCAACATCACCGTCTGCGATACCTTTTATTTCTAGTTCGTGTAAATTACAGAAATTTGCAATTTGCTTAAAACTAAGTGTTGTGTTTTGTACAAGCCAAACAGCTGTTGCTTTTGGCATGAATGGTCCATCTGTCATAGTTTAATTTTTTTGTTTTCTTAAGTTACTAAATTTTTTGTTATATTTACTAACTCTCCCTTTGTCCAAAATCTTTTGATTTCCGCCTGTCCATGCAGCATGTGATTTTGGGTCAATATCAAGTTTTAAAGTGTCTCCTTCTTTACCCCAGGTAGACATAGTCTCAAATTTAGAACCATCCGTCATTACAACGTTAATTTTGTGATAGTTTGGGTGAATTTTTTTTTTCATGCAGAGATTTTTATAGCAATATCTTAAATTGCTCAATGAATTTTTACAATAAATTCTTCAATTCCTTATGGATTTTTGAGTTGGTAGCAATAATATCTATTTTTTCAACACCAAAATCATCTCCTTTGATTGTGCCTACAAAACCTCCAGATTCTTTAACCAAAATTACACCTGCTGCTATATCCCAATAATTTATCTCTCTTTGCCAGTAACCATCATATCTTCCTGCCGCAACGTAGGCGAGATCTAATGCGGCACTCCCAGATTTTCTTATATGGGCATTAGTTTTCATAGAAATCTTTTTGTATTCATCCAATACATATTCTTTTGTTTTACTAGCAGATTTTGGTCCGCCAGTTACTAAGCATGCGTTTTGAAAATCTGATTTTTTTGAAACCCTAATTCTAGAATTATTTAAGTAAGCACCCGATCCCTTATGTGCTCCAAACATTTCATTTTTTATGGGATCAAAAATTATTCCAGAAACTATCTCACCATTTTCTTCATATCCAACCGAAATGGCAAAGTGGGGCAAACCATTTAGAAAATTAAAAGTTCCGTCTATTGGGTCAACTATCCATCTTTTATCTTTATATTTTCCTTCTATCAATCCGGTTTCTTCAGTTAAAAATGAATATTCTGATTTTTCAAGCTCACCTATGATTATTTTTTCTACACGCTTATCAGAAGCTGTTACAAAGTCTCCTGGGCCTTTTTCTGAAACTTGAAGTTTTTCAATTTCACCAAAGTCCCGAATTAGTACTCTAGAAGCTTTCATACAAGCCCTATGCATTAAATTAAATTGAGGTGAATTTATTTTCATTAATTTATTTTTTTTACGTATTCCAAAGTTCTTGTATCTAATATTATTTTACTTCCCTCTTCCACAAAAGGAGGAACCATAATATCTAAACCATTTTTTAGCTTGGCAGGTTTATAAGAAGAAGACGCGGTCTGTCTTTTAACTACTCCTTCTGTGCTTTCAATTTCACACTCAATATTTGTTGGCAAATCTACAGAAAGAGGCTTTTCTTCGAGAAAAGATATTGTTACTTTTAGGTTTTCACTTAAAAGTTTTAACTTTTCTCCTAATAATTCTTTTTTAATAGATATTTGTTCAAAACTTTCTGGGTCCATAAAAAAACATCCACTATCATCAGAGTATAAAAAATTAAATTCCTTTTCTTCCAGTTGAGATCGTTCAACATTTTCGCTAGATCTAAACCTTTGATTGAGCTTTGTTCCTTTTGTAAGACTTTTTAGCTCCACTTGATTAAAAGCACCGCCTTTACCAGGTTTAACATGTTGTGCTTTAAGAACTGTCCAGTGATCATTATTAAGCTCAATGATCATTCCAGGTTTAATTTCATTTCCTTGTATTTTCATTTTAATTAAATTTTCTAATAGCTTCTTTTGGTTTTAAGCGTGGGTTATTCCAAATATAACTTGATATTGCAAGGTAATTTACTCCAAATTTCATTAAACTTCTGTAATTTTTATTATTAATTCCACCAATAGCAACAATGGGCAAGCTAGTTCTTTGTTTAGACCATTTCACTAAATTTTTTTTAGCTCTTCTTGCTCGAGGTTTTAATTTGGATTTAAAAAAAGATCCTAATGCTATGTAGCTAGGTTTTTCTTTTATGGCATTTAAAATTAATTTTTTTGAACCATGGCATGTTATTCCGATTATTTTGTTTTTTTTTAATAAAATTCTTGCATTTTTTATTGATCCGTCAGATTGGCCCAAGTGACATCCATCTGCATTAATTTTTTTTGTTAACACAGGAAAATCATTGATTATTAGCTTAACTTTATATTTTTTTGTAATGTTCTTAACTTTTCTTGCAATCTTAAGCAGTTTCGAATTTGAATGTTTTTTAAGTCTTAATTGAAAGTACTTCACTTTTCTTGAGGAAAGAACTTCTGCTAAGTTTTTATAGAAGTGCTGATTAATTGTACTAGGCGATATTAGATATAAAAATCTTCTCAATTTTAAGCCGCAAAACTTTGCTCAAGCTTTTCATTCCATTTAGCTTCTGTTGAGGCACCATTCATTTTAGCTCTATGATCAAAAACTTTTTGAATTTTTGCTATATCTTTCATCGATTTTGCCCAAGTTTTTAAAGCTGATTGTTGCAAGGCTCGACCATAAGAGAATGTAAAATGAAAAGAAGTATCATTAATTTTATTAATTTCATTTAAATTTTTTGTTGCTTCTACTTCACTTTGGCCTCCAGACAAGAAAGCAACTCCAGGAACTTCGCTTGGCATATTTTTTTTAAGACATTCTAACGTTTTCTTGGCTATCTCTTCTGTAGTGGCTTTTTGTTTGCAGTCTGTACCTGGAAGTATCATGTTTGGTTTAAGAACCGTTCCTTTAAGATTAACATTGTGGAGCGCAAGCTCTTTGTAACATTCTGCCAGAACTCTGCTAGTAACATCGTAGCACTTGTCAATCGTATGGTTTCCATCCATTAAAACTTCAGGTTCTACTATTGGAACCATTTTGGCTTCTTGCACCAATGCAGCATACCTTGCTAGAGCGTGAGCATTAGATTTTATACACTGCTCGCTTGGATGTTTGGAAGAAATCGAATAGACAGCACGCCATTTAGCAAATCTTGCCCCTAACTTATAATACTCTTCCATTCTTCCTCTTAAACCATCTAAACCTTCTGTAACTTTTTCTTTATCTGAGCCAGCTAAAAGTTTTGCTCCTTTATCTACTTTGATACCGGGAATAGATCCGCTTTTTTTTATTAACTCTGGAATAGAAAGACCACTACTTGAAGTTTGCCTTAGAGTTTCATCAAACAATATAACGCCGCTTATACAGTTTTTCATTGAACCGGAAGAAAACAATGTTTCTCTAAAATGAAGTCTATTTTTTTCAGTACATTCTACATTGACACTCTTTAATCTTTTTTCCATTGTGCCAGTGCTTTCATCGGCCGCAAGTATTCCTTTGCCTTTAACCACCATCTGTTTTGCTATTTCTTCTATACTCATAAATCTTAATTCTTTTTTAATACTTTTATACCAGGCAGTTCTTTGCCTTCAAGAGATTCCAGGAATGCACCACCAGCTGTTGATAAATGCGTAAAACTGTTTTCTAATCCGGTATTTTTAATTGCAGCAATAGTATCTCCACCACCAACAATTGATATTAAAGACTTTGTATTTGTGTTTTCAGCAATTTTTTTAGCTATGGACAGAGAGCCAGTTGAAAATTTTTTATTTTCATAATATCCCGCTGGCCCATTCCAAAATACTGTATTGGAGCCGTCTATAGTTTTATTTATTAAATCTACTGTACTTTTACCAATATCTAAAATCATATCTTTTGAATTTATATCCTTTAAAGATTTATAGATCGGATCTCCATTAACATTCAGAGAAGTGTTGCAGTCTACAGGAACGATAACGTTACATTTATTTTTTTCTGCCAATATGTTTATATTTTTTACGGTATTTTCCGATCCTTTTTCAACAAGAGAAGCGCCAACATTTATGCCTTTAAATTTAAGAAAGTTATTTGCCATTGCTCCTACAATTACAAGATTATCTGCGTTTTCTAACAAGCTTGATAAAATATTTATTTTAGTTGAAACTTTTGAACCACCAATTATGCAAGTAACTGGTTTTTTTTTATTCTTTATTATTAAATTAATTGATTGAATCTCTTTTTCTAAAATAGGACCTCCGTAACTATCAATAAATTTAGTTATTTTGTGTATCGATGCTTGTTTTCTGTGTGAGCAAGAAAAAGCTTCGTTTACAAAAAGATCACCAAGTTTTCCTAAATTTTTTGCAAAACTTTCTTCGTCACTTTCTTCTTCTTTAAAAAATCGAATATTTTCAATTAATAAAATTTCCCCAGGCTTTAATTTATTAGAAGCTGCCACTGCTTTAGAATCAATTTTTTCTTGATAAAAATATATTTTTCCATTCAATTTTTTTTCCAAATAGTTAAATATTGGCTTCAGCGATAGTTCTGGAACCACCTTTCCCTTCGGTCTTCCAAGGTGTGATAGCAAAATAACTTTAGCTTTATTTTCTATTAATTTATTTATAAAAGGCTCAACAATTTTAATTCTAGTATCATCATCTATTTTTGAGTTGTTAATTGGTACGTTTAGATCTAGTCTAACAATAACACGTTTGCCATTGACAGGAATATCCTTGGAAAAAATTTTTAAATCAGACATTTGTCTAATTACTTTTTAACCTTTGTTTTTGTTATCTTAACGATTTCATCGCTAGTTAGATTGAATAATTTATAAATGTCTTTATATGGAGCACTTTTTCCAAATGTAGATAATCCAAGTGTAGCACCATCTTTGCCAACCACACTTTTCCAGCCTGATTGACTTGAGGCTTCAATTGAGATTTTAAAAGTATTTTCACCAAGAACTTCCTCTTTGTAGCTCTGATTTTGTTTATCAAACAGATCATAACAAGGAACAGAAATGACCTTGGAATTTATGTTTGAGTCTTTAAGTTTTTCTTGTGCCTCTAAAGCAATTTCGACCTCAGATCCTGAAGCAATTAGTGATACATCAACATTGTCTGAAGTTTTTTTCAAAATATACGCGCCTTTAGAACACATGTTCCCACCAGACTTATGTTCACTAACGTAAGGTAGCTTTTGTCTAGACAAAGCTATTGCACTCGGGTTGTTTTTACTTTTCAAAGCTATTTCCCAGCATTCAATAGTCTCGTTAATATCGGCAGGTCTAAAGACATTTAAATTTGGTATTGCTCTCAAACTTTCTAAATGTTCTATAGGTTGATGGGTTGGACCATCTTCTCCTAAACCAATAGAGTCATGAGAAAAAATATAAATAACTCTTAATTTCATAAGAGCTGACAATCTTAACGAAGGCTTTAAATAATCAGAAAAAATAAGAAAAGTTCCACCAAATGGAATCAGTCCACCGTATAGAGCTATCCCGTTCATAGCTGCTCCCATGGCATGCTCCCTAACGCCATAATGAATATAATTTCCCAAAAATTTTTTTGAAGTGATAACCTTTGAGTTTTCAGTTTTGGTGTTATTTGATCCACTAAGATCTGCGGATCCACCAATTAATTCTGGTAAAATATTTGAAATGCTGTTTATAACAGAGGAAGAACATTGTCTTGTTGCCATTTTTGGTTTTGTTTGAAAAAATTTTAATTTCTCATCCCCCAACATTTTGTCTAGATTTATAGGCAATTCTCCTCTGAGCAATCTTTCAAATTCTTCCTTAATTTTATTGTCCTTTTTGCTCAAAATATCATTCCATTTTTTTTCAAGTTCTTCTCCTTTTTCACCTATTTCTCTCCAAGACATCATTATTTTTTCAGGAATTTCAAAAGGAGTATATTTCCATCCAAGTTTTTTTCTTACCAATTTTATTTCGTCATCTCCCAGAGGCGCTCCATGAGATGATGCTTTTCCAGACTTATTTGGCGAGCCGAATCCTATAATAGTTTTACAAGAAATTATTGATGGTTTTTTTGATTTATTAGCTCTTTTAATTGCATTGGAAATTTGTTTAAAATTATGACCATTAATTTCTTGAAAAGACCACCCATAACCTTCAAATCTTTTTTTATAGTTATCAGAAACACTTAAAGATGTTGGTCCATCTATTGAAATTTTATTGTTATCAAAAAAAACAATTAAATTTTTTAAATTTAGATGGCCAGCTAGACTCATTGCTTCATGGCTAATTCCTTCCATTAGGTCACCGTCACTAGCAATTACATAAGTTTTGTTATTTATTATGTCTGCACCAAATTTTTTTTGAAGTATCTCCTGGGCAATTGCCATTCCAACTGAATTACCCAGACCCTGACCCAAAGGTCCAGTAGTTGTTTCAATGCCAGAGTTTTCCTCATATTCTGGG
Organism: uncultured Pelagibacteraceae bacterium; assembly: GCA_902554135.1. Next base: position 17,935 of record CACDNJ010000001.1, read on the forward strand.
TGGCCGGCACAAACTGAATCTAATTGTCTAAAATTTTTTATATCTTCAATTTTTATTTTTTTATAACCCGTTAGATAAAGCAGTGAATACAAAAGCATCGAACCATGTCCTGCAGATAAAATAAATCTGTCTCTATTAATCCAGTTGGGATTTTTTGGATTAAACCGCAGGTAGTATTTAAATAGGACCGTTGCGACATCTGCCATACCCATAGGCATGCCAGGATGTCCAGAGTTTGCTTTCTGCACAGCATCAATTGATAAAAACCTTATAGCGTTTGATAAATCTTTTAATTTTGGGTCCACTTATAAAATACCTATATAGACTTCAATTAGCGATATCAATATTATGATATAAAAAAAAGAAGTTAGATGGAAAATTTATACATTAAAGAAAAAAGACTTGAAACCGCTTTACAAAAATTAAAAAGCCTAAGCGGTTCGTATTCTGGTGGACAAAATGAAATTAACGATCTTTATGTGGAAAAAAATCAATTACAAAGCGAAAAAACTGAAATTGAAAGAAAGTATAAACAGCTTCTTACTGAGTATAATAATTTAAAAAAAAGACTAGATCAAATGCAGGCAGAAAACTCAAAAAAACAAAAATTACAAGATCAATTTAACCAAGATATAGACGAACTAGGAAGAGAGACAGATTCTTTAGTAGAGGAGATTGAAAAGTGGCAAACGTAAATATAAAATTTAATAACAAAGATTATTTACTGTCATGTGATGATGGACAGGAAGAAGATTTAAAGAGTTTAACTAAGTTTTTAGACAAGAAATATTCACACTTAAGAGAAAAACTTGGCAATATTGGAGAAAACAAACTTTTATTGATTACCTCAATACAGGTTATAGACGAGTACTTTGATTTAAAAAAAAGAGTTTTATCCCAAAAAGAAAATTTTGAAAATCTTTCTAAAAAATTTAAAGAGATGAAATCTTTGGCCATTGATTACAAAGAAGGAAAGGATAAAGAAATATTAAGTTTAAATTCTGAACTAGATAAGTTTAGGAAAATGGTAGAAGAAAGTCAGAGCATTTATGAAAAAATGCTAGAAAAAACCACCCAATCTTTAGAGGATATAATAAAAAATACTGAGGATAGAACAAAAGTTCAGTAAATGTCTTCCAAAGAAACACTCAGAAGAAAATATTCTTTAATAAGAAAACATAGATACTTTGAAGTGCAAGAAAGATTTTTTGCTCCTCTAATTAAAGTAATTAAAAAAAAAAATATAAAGAATATTGCTATATATTACCCTTCAAACCATGAAGTTAGCACGATAAAATTATTTAAGGTTTTAAATAATAGCAAGGGTTTTTCAACATTGCTTCCCTCACTTTCAAATGGAACTATGAAATTTGTTAAATGGAATCTTTTTGATCCTTTAAAAGTAAATAATTTTGGGTTTTTGGATCCCGTATCCAGAACAGTCATTCATCGTCCAGATTTAATTATTGTTCCTTTACTAGCATACGATAAGTTTAAAAATAGACTGGGATATGGAAAAGGTTATTATGATAAGTTCTTGAGAAAAAATAAAAATATTCTAACAATAGGTCTTGCATTTTCTTTTCAAAAGTTTAATAAAATCAAAGCATCCAAATTTGATGTAAAACTTAATTATATTTTAACAGAGAAAGGTATTTTTTAATTTACAATGAATATTCTTGTTTTAGGGGATGTTATTGGTCCGTCTGGAGTAAAGGCTGTAAAGGAAAAATTACCCAAAATAATAAAAGAAAAGAAAGTAGATTTTGTAATTATAAATGGAGAAAATGCTGCCGATAGCGGGGTAGGAATCAGCAAACAAAATTTAGAAGATTTTTTTAATGCTGGAACAGATGTCATTACCTCTGGAAACCATATTTGGGATCAAAAAGAAACAATGGAATTTATAAAAGACGAAAAAAGATTGTTGAGACCCTACAATCTAATCGAGGGATCACCTGGAGAAGGACTGGGAATTTTTCAGATCAAGAATAAAAAATTCAAAATTGCAGTTATTAATCTTATGGGTAATATTTTTATGAAAAAATGTGAAGATGTTTTTCAAGCAGCAAAAAAGTTTATAGATAGTGTTAAACTAAAAAAAGATGCTGACTTTATAGTTGTTGACATGCATGGTGAAATTACGAGTGAAAAAATGGCAATGGGATATTTGTTTGATGGAAAAGTCACAATGGTTGTTGGGACACATACTCACGTTCCAACGTCCGACCATAGGATTATGGAGAAAGGTACCGCATATCAAACAGATATTGGTATGTGCGGAGACTATAACTCAGTCATTGGAATGAATAGGGATAATTCGTTAAAAAAATTTTTAAAAGATTCTTCAGCAAAACGACACTTTCCTGCTTTAGGAGAAGCTACAATTTCTGGATTGTTAGTTACAGCCGATGAAGAAACTGGTTTAGCCAAAAAAGTTCAACCGATTATTTTAGGTGGAGCTTTACAAAAAAGAGCATAATAAATGGCCGGCCATTCACATTGGGCAGGAATTAAACACAAAAAAGGAAGGCAAGATAAATTAAGGTCAAAAATTTTTTCAAAAATTTCTAGAGAAATTACTGTAGCCGCAAAACTTGGTTCAAAAGATCCGGGAACAAATCATAGATTAAGAGCAGCCATCGAATCTGCAAAAGAAGCCAATATGCCTAAAGACAATATCAATAGAGCTATTAGTAGATCTGAGGTAGATAAAGATCAAAATTTTGAAAATTTAAGATACGAAGGATTTGGTCCTAACAATGTTGCTCTTATTATAGAAACTTTAACTGAAAACAAGAATAGAACAGCAGGAAGCATAAGAACAATTTTGCAAAAACACGGTGGAAATTTAGGTAGCTCTGGATCGACAGCACACTTTTTTTCTAATTGCGGTGTAATTCAGGTGCTCAAAAAAGATATATCTGATGAAAAAATTTTAGAACTAGCCATAGATGCAGGATCAAAAGATTGTACAAGTCACAGAGATTTTCATGAAATAATTACAAATAAGGATGATTTTTATAAAGTAAAAACCAAGATAGAACAGTCTGTAAAAAACCTTGCTTATTCAGGTATAGAGTGGAGAGCACATAGCTTTGTTGATATATCCAAAGAAGAATCAAAAGAAATAGAAAATATGCTTGAATTATTCCAAGAAGACGATGATATTCAAAATGTTTTTCATAATTGTAAATTTTTGTAAATAATTTTAAATGAGAATAATCGGAATAGATCCTGGACTAAGCGGTGGTATCGCAATATTGGATGATCTAAAAATTTTTGATGTATTTGATATGCCAATTATGTCTGAGGGGAAAAAAAATAAAAACCAATTAAATAGCGCACAACTAGTTAATATAATAAAGAAACACATTTTACCAAACGGCGAAACTTTTGTGATAGTTGAGCAGGTGAGCGCAATGCCTGGCCAAGGAGTCACCAGCATGTTTAATTTTGGACAAACGTTTGGATCAATCAAAGGTATATGTGCCGCTCTAGGTTTACCAATTTTTTACGTTAGACCCGCTAAATGGAAAAAACATTTTGAGCTTATTAACTCTTCAAAAGATGCCAGTAGAACAAAAGTGATAGAGATGTATCCTTCAATATCAGCAAGATTAACAAAGAAAAAAGACGTTAATAAAGCAGATGCTATTTTGATTGCAAGATACTTTAGAGATTGCCGTTCTCAGTTCGATAATTAAACCCTCTCATTAGAGTTTTGGTGCCAAATTGATGACACATTCTATACGTAATTAACCTTAATGGAACAAGAAATTGCAACACAAGCTGTTGGACTGGGCGGAGCAACAGATTTTTCACTTTGGAAACTTTTTATAAGAGCTGACTTTGTAGTTAAAACTGTAATTTTAATTCTTATCGCAAGCTCAATTTTTTCATGGGCATTAATTTTTGATAAAGTAAGATTATTTAGAAGAATAGATCAATCTACAAAATCCTTCGAAGATAAATTCTGGAAACAAAAATCTGCAGAAACTTTTTACAAAAATTTACCAAATAAATCAGATGATCCGTTAACTATAATTTTCAAATCAGCAATGGGAGAAGTAATTAAAACTAGATCAAAATCTTCAGTTGTTCAAAGCGCTCGTGTTGAAAGAATGCTTGAAGTGTCGATTGATAATCAATTAAAAAACGTAGAAAAGAATTTTACTTACCTTGCTACCATAGGATCTACAGCTCCTTTCATTGGACTGTTTGGGACAGTTTGGGGGATTATGAATTCATTTCAATCTATAGCAATTTCTAGAAATACAAGTTTAGCTATTGTTGCACCAGGTATTGCCGAAGCATTATTTGCAACAGCACTTGGTTTATTAGCCGCTATACCAGCTGTAATTGCTTACAATAAGTTTAACAGCGATTCACAAAGATATTTTGCAAGAGTTGACAATTTTTCTAAAAGATTTTTATCAATAATTTAATTTATATATGGCTTTCATAATGAACCGCTCAAAAAAAGAACCCATGAGCGAAATAAACGTTACTCCTTTCGTTGATGTTATGCTTGTTCTTTTAATAATATTTATGGTTACAGCGCCCTTGCTAACAGTTGGTGTTCAGGTTGATCTACCAGAATCGGCAGCAGACTCTTTACCGGATGATCAAGAACCACTAACAATATCAATTAATTCAAAAGGAGAGTTATTCATCCAAGAACATAAGGTCACTTTTGAAAAAGTAGTTCCCAAGCTATTAGCAATATCTAAAAATAGAACGGATACTAGAATTTATGTAAGAGGGGACAAAACTATAAACTACGGAAGAGTTTTAGAAGTTATGGGCAGGTTGTCTGGAGCAGGTTTTTCAAAGGTTGCACTAATATCAGAACCTTATAAAAATTAAAACTTTATGAGCAGAGGTTTACTATTTTCATTTTTGTTTCATACGCTTGTTATATACCTTACGATGCTAACACTACCTTTTATGATGAGAGAACCAATAGATCTGCCTCCTATAGTTTCTGTGGAACTTATTGAAATTAAAGATATAACCAGCATACCTTTTGCTCCAAAAGCCAGAAAAATAATTGAAAAAGTTAAAGAGGAGAAAAAAAGGGTTGTTTCTGAGCAGGCCCCTCCAGCATCAAAGGCAAAGGAAAAACCTGATAGAATTCCAATGCCAGAAGATAAGGAAGAAATAAAGGAGTTAATAAAGAAAAAACAAAATCCTGAAGAAATTAAACCCAAAATTAGACAAGCCTCAGAATTTGAAAAAGAAGAATTATTTGATACTAACGAAATTGCAGCTTTAATTGATAAAGCGAAAGAAGAGCAAGCCGAAACACAAAGAAAAAAGGATGAGTTAACCCAAAGCAGCGTTAAAAATTCTTTTGCTCAGGGATTGTCTTTATCAGAAGAAGATGCTTTGAGAGCACAAATTTTTGGTTGTTGGAGCGTACCTTTAGGCCTACCTTATGATAAAGATTTACTTGTGAGAATTAAACTTCAACTAAAACCTGATGGAAGAATACTCAAATCTGAAATTTTAGATCATGCGAGGATGAATACACCTGGTCAAAGTTTTTATAAAATTTTAGCCGAAAGTGCTTTAAGAGCGGTTAGGATTTGTCAGCCACTAAAAGTTCCACCAACAGGATACGAAAGATGGAAAGAACTACAACTAAATTTTGATCCAACAGAAATGTTAAAAGGCTAGATCTATGAAAAAAATACTTCTTATTCTCACTTTATTTTTGTTTAGCTATAAAAATGCATATGCATTAATTACCGTGGATATTACTAGAGGAAATCTAGATCCTTTACCGATTGCAGTTTCACCCCTTCATGTTGATCCTAAATCAGAAAAAATTTCTGATTTTGAAACAAAAAAATTGGGGGCTGAAATTTCAAAAATAGTTGAAAAAAACTTTAAATCAACAGGTTTATTTAATCCTTTAAAAAAAGATGCGTTTGTTCAAAAACCAGATATAGCCCATTTAAAACCAAGATTCGAAGATTGGAGACTAATTAAAGCACAAGCTTTGGTTACAGGAAAAATTTTAATTAAAGACAAAAAATTAAAAGTTGAGTTTAGATTATGGGATTTAACAGCAGCAAAAGAGATGGTTGCATTATCATTTACAACAACACCAAATAATTGGAGAAGAGTTGCACATATAATTTCTGATAAAATTTATGAGCGATTAACTGGAGAATCAGGATATTTTGACACTAGAATAGCATATGTTTCAGAAACAGGCCCAAAAAATCAACGTATCAAGAAATTAGCAATAATGGACCAAGATGGTTTTAATACTAAATATTTAACACTTGGTAACGAACTTGTTTTAACACCAAGGTTTAATCCAACCAACCAACTTGTTACCTATCTGTCATATTTTAAAAATATGCCAAGAGTTTATTTGTTAGATATTGAAACCGGCATACAGGAAGTGGTTGGGGCTTTTCCAGGTATGACATTCGCACCGAGATTTTCTCCTGATGGAAAAAAGATAATTATGAGTTTTGCTAAAGATGGTAATTCAGATATTTATTCTATGGATTTAGAAAATAGAGTTGTAGAACAAATAACAAAACACCCTTCAATTGATACTTCACCTTCCTATTCTCCAGACGGTAAATATATTACTTTTAATTCTGACAGAAGCGGGCTTCAACAAATATATGTTATGAGAAGTGATGGTACACAGGTAAAAAGAATTACACATGGTGCCGGACTTTATGGAACTCCAGTATGGTCACCACGAGGAGATTTAATTGCTTTTACCAAAGTTCGAAAAGGTAGATTTTATATTGGAGTTATGAGATCAGATGGAAGTGGAGAAAGATTACTCACCGAAAATTTCTATCAAGAAGCACCCTCATGGTCTCCTAATGGAAGAGTTTTAATATTTTATAGGGAGACAAAGTCGGATAGCAAGGGAAAGGGCTTCTCAGCGAAATTGTGGTCGATCGACATAACGGGTTATAATGAAAGACGGCTTAAAACAGAGACAGATGCCTCGGACCCATCTTGGTCCTCATTGCTATCAAAGTGAGTATTTTCTACTACAATTTATGCTTGCAAGATTCAGATAAATTTGAAATATTACAACTACCTTAAATATATTTAGGAGATAATAATGAAATTTAATAAAGCCATAAAGAACCTTTTTATAGTTTTATTTAGCACGCTGTTAATCTCAGCATGTTCTACGGCTAAGAAGTCTGTAGATACAGTTGATGATGTTTACACAGGAACAGAGACAGTTAAATATTTAGCTAAAGGTGTTCCCGACAGAGTGTTTTTTGCTACAAACAAATCAAAGTTAACTACTGCTTCTAGAGATACTTTGAGAAAACAAGCAACTTGGATGAGAAAAAATAAAAATGTAACAATTACTGTTGAAGGTCATGCCGATGAGCGAGGTACAAGAGAATATAACTTAGCTTTAGGTGAAAGAAGAGCCAATGCAGCAAAAGATTATTTGATGACATATGGAGTTTCTGGAAAAAGAATTTCAGTAATAAGTTATGGTAAAGAAAGACCGGTAAATCCGGCTAACTCACCATTAGCTTGGTCTCAAAACAGAAGAGCAGTTACTGTAAAAGCAAATTAAAACGTTATTTAGTTATTATAAAGACCCCTGTTTTTTATAAAATCAGGGGTCTTTTTTTTGCCATTTTGTATATTTAAAAAATATGAAATGATTCTAAGAAACAATAAATTTACAATAGTAGCTTCTTTTCTGTTTGCTATCTTATTGTTTTTTCCAAATTTAGCTAGAGCTGAGGAAGAAAATTCTGTAAATATTTCTGCTGAAATTCAACAATTAAGAAAAGATTTAAAGACACTCGAAAAAGCAGTTTATAAATCTTCAGATATTACCCCTTCTACATCTTCATCAAAGAATTTAAACGAAGATATTTTGACCCGACATCTGTTAAAATTGAATGAAATAGAAAGTCAATTTCAAGAACTTACAAATAGATTTGAAGAAGTAAATTTTAAAATGGATAAATTATCAAAAAGAATTACAAAGATGCAGTCCGATAATCAATTGAGATTCAGTGATTTGGAAAGCGGGAATATAGCGGCTAATCAAGATTCAGTTGCAAAGAAAAAAAATCTTCCTGGAACTGATCTTCCCCAAGATCTTGGAAGAATATCTGATAGCGATCTTAATCAAACAAAAGAGGTTCAAAAAACACAATCAGTCGAGTCAGCTGGATTGGTAGTAACAGAAAAAACTTCTCCATCAAAATCTTTGTTGCCAAATAAACCTCCAAAAGAACAATATGACTTTGCAGTAAGTTTTATCAAAGTAGGAGATTATGAGACCGCAGAATTTGCTCTTAAAGAATTTATCGATAAAAACAAAAGTGACGAACTTGCTGGTAGCGCCCAATATTGGTACGGAGAAACATTTAGAGTTAGACAACTTTATCAGGATGCAGCAGCAGCATATTTAGATGGTTATCAAAACTATCCTAGAAGTAAAAAAGCCCCCATCAATTTGTTAAAACTTGGAAGTACGTTAGTTCAATTAGGAGAGAAAGACCAAGGATGCTTGATGATTAATGGTGTTAAAAAACAATATCCAAAAGCAAGCAAGTCTGTGTTACAAAAAGCAGAATATGAGAAGAAAAAATTCAAGTGTAGCAAGACTTAGCAATGCAAATATATATTCCAAAGTAAAATCAATTTTAACTAAATACAAAAGGAACAATTCGTTTGTGGTTGGAGTTTCTGGCGGACCAGACAGTTTAGCGCTTAGTGCTTTAACTAATGTTATTGCCGAAGAGAAAAAATATAAATTTTTCTATGCAATGGTAGACCATGGGATAAGAAAAAATTCTGGAAAAGAGGCGTTACAAGTAAGAAGACTCTTGTATAGGCACGGTATCAATCTTGAAATCTTGAGAAATAAAAAGCAAATTACAAACAACATTCAAAGAAAAGCTAGAGATATTAGGTACCAGTTATTAGAAGGTTTTTGTAAGAAGAAAAAAGCAAAATCTTTGCTTGTGGCTCACCATCAAGATGATCAAGTAGAAACATTCCTAATAAGGCTTGCTAGGGGCAGTGGAGTAGAAGGCCTTTCTTCTATGCAAGAAATGATTAATTTTAAAAGTGGAATTAGCCTAATTAGACCACTTCTTGAATTCAAAAAATCACAACTCACCTCTATTGCTAAAAAAACTTTTGGTAAAATTTTTAAAGATCCAAGCAATAAAAATAAGAAATTTTTGAGAACGAATATTAGAACTTTAAAAAGGAATCTTGTTAACAAAGGTATCGATCTTGAAAAAATTATTCGTTCAATAAAAAATATTGCATCTACAAAAGAAGCTATAGATTTTTATGTTGCAAGATCTATGAAAAAATTTGTTAAGTTTGAAAAAAAATCAACCATTTTGAATTTAACACAATTTAGCAAAGAACCTAGGGAAGTAAGATTTAGAATTATTAATAATATCGTAAAGAAGAGATCGAATTCCTACTATCCCCCAAAGTCGAAAAAAGTCCTGAATTTGATAAGCGGTTTTGAGAACAAGAATTTAAGAAAATGCACATTAGGAGGATGTATTTTTGAGAGAAAAAAAAGCTTTCTTCACGTGTCAAAAGAATTTTAACAATTACTAAATTAGGTAGATTTTGACTAAACTACTACAATTTGTCATATTTTAATGCTAAATTAATTCTTATAGTACTTGTTTAATTATTAAAAATACCTATTTATATATAGAGAATGAATTTTAGAAATTTATTAATGTGGGGTTTGATAGTCCTATTGTCAGTAGGGCTTTTTAATCTTTTTCAAAATCCGAGTAAACAGAATTCAGCAAAGAATGAAATTGCTTTTTCAAAATTTTTAGAAGAAGTTGACACAGGAAGAGTTGTAGAAGTTGAGATTCAAGGAAATAATATTAAAGGTGTTTTATCTGATGGGTCTAAGTTCACAACATATTCGCCAAACTATCCTGATTTAGTAAGTAAACTTTCAGAAAAAAATGTTAGTATTGTTGCATCACCAGTAGAAGATAAAATGCCATCTCTTTTGGGAGTGCTTTTATCTTGGTTCCCAATGTTACTCTTAATAGGAGTGTGGATATTTTTTATGCGTCAAATGCAAGGGGGCAGAGGTGGAGCAATGGGTTTTGGAAGATCCAAAGCAAAATTACTCAATGAAGCTCAAGGAAAAGTTACCTTCAACGATGTGGCTGGAATTGAAGAAGCCAAAGAAGAAGTCGAGGAGATTGTTGAGTTTTTAAAAGATCCAAAAAAATTTAGAAGATTAGGTGGCAAGATACCAAAAGGTGCTTTACTAATTGGACCTCCAGGAACAGGAAAAACACTTTTGGCAAAAGCTATCGCGGGAGAAGCTAACGTTCCGTTCTTTACAATTTCAGGTTCAGATTTTGTTGAAATGTTTGTTGGCGTTGGTGCGTCGAGAGTTAGAGATATGTTTGAGCAAGGAAAAAAACATGCTCCGTGTATAATTTTTATTGATGAGATAGATGCCGTTGGAAGAAGTAGAGGTGCAGGCTTAGGCGGTGGTAACGATGAAAGAGAACAAACTTTAAATCAGCTTTTAGTCGAAATGGATGGTTTCGATACAAACGAAGGTATTATTTTAATAGCTGCTACGAATAGACCTGACGTTTTGGATCCAGCCCTTTTAAGACCAGGAAGATTTGATAGACAAGTTGTTGTTCCAAACCCAGATATTCTTGGAAGAGAAGCAATTCTTAAAGTTCATATTAAAAAGATTAGTACAGGACCAGATGTTAAACTCAGAACTATTGCAAGAGGAACGCCTGGTTTTTCAGGAGCTGATTTAGCTAATCTTGTAAATGAATCGGCTTTATTGGCTGCTAGAAAAAATAAAAGAGTCGTGACTATGTCTGATGTTGAAGAAGCAAAAGACAAAGTAATGATGGGCGCTGAAAGAAGATCGATGGTAATGACTGAGGAAGAGAAAAAATTGACAGCCTATCATGAAGGTGGTCATGCAATAGTTGCTTTAAATGAAAAAGCATCTGATCCAATTCACAAAGCCACTATTATACCAAGAGGTAGGGCTCTCGGTATGGTAATGAGATTACCTGAAAGAGACCAGCTATCAGTTACAAGAGAAAAAATGTACTCAGATATTGCTGTGGCAATGGGAGGTAGGATTGCCGAAGAATTAATTTTTGGTCATGACAAAGTAACTTCTGGAGCGTCGTCTGATATTGATATGGCGACCAGAATGGCAAAAAACATGGTGACTAAATACGGCATGAGCAAAGATCTTGGACCAATAGCATACGGTGAAAACGAAGACGAAGTATTTCTTGGTAGACAAATCGCAAGACAACAACATATGTCTGAGGAAACTGCTAAAAAAGTAGATTTTGAAGTTAAAAAAATAATTAGCACTAGCTATGATAGAGCGAAGCAAGTTTTAACTGAAAAAATTGATGATCTTCATAAGCTTGCAAAAGCATTACTTGTATATGAAACTTTGACCGGTGATGAAATCAGGGATTTGATTTTAAAAAATATTCAACCAACCAAGTTATCGAAAAAAGAAGAAGAAGAGGCTGATGACAAAGCTTCTTCAGCTATAGATTCTATTGGTTTAAAACCAAAACCAGCACTATAATAAGCAGATCATGAGAAAATATTACACTAGGGCGTGTAATTTTTATCATGGAAAAGCCGCAAAAAATCTTATTCAATCCAAGAAGGCTCTTCCATTAAATGGTAAAAATGACATAGCTTTTGACAAGATTGAAGTTTTTATTAGAGAAAAAGGTAAGGTAAAAAGCAATTTAATTCACTGTAAAGATATAAAAAAACTTAAAAAAAATATAAAAAAAATCGTTAAACAAGACATAAAAAAAATAACCTCAAAAAGAAAGAATTTTTTAAAGCATATCAATTTTTCTAAACCCTCGATAATGGGTGTTTTAAATTTAACCCCAGATAGCTTTTCGGATGGTGGCAAATTTAATAAAGGGAGCAGATCATTCAAACATATATCAAACATGATCGAATCTGGCGCTGGGATTATTGATGTGGGAGGTGAGTCAACAAGACCAGGCTCTAAAACAATAGACCCAATAACGGAATGGAAAAGAATTGAACATGTTTTAAAAAATTTTAAGAAAAAATATAAAAAAACTTGTTTATCAATAGATACAAGAAAATCTGATTTAATGCTTAAAAGCATTAAATGTGGGGCGGACTTAATAAATGATGTATCAGGATTTAGATATGATCAAAGTTCTTTGTCAAAATTAAAAAAATACAATATTCCAAAGGTTATACATCATATGCAGGGCACACCTAATACCATGCAAAAAAATCCTAAATATAAAAATGTTTTGTTGGATATTTATGATTTTTTTGAAACAAGTGTTAATCAAAAATTTAAAGACAAGAAAATCGTTTTAGATCCAGGTATTGGCTTTGGTAAAACTTTGAAACATAATTTGACTTTAATTTCAAAAATATCTTTGTTTCATAGCCTTGGCTTTCCTATTTTGGTTGGAACTTCAAGAAAGAGATTTATCAACCAAATATCCGGAAAGCATGATAGTAAAGATAGGACAGGCGGAACTTTAGCTTCAGTTCTTTTTTTACTGTCACAAGGTGTACAAATTTTTAGAGTGCATAATGTTAATGAAGTAAAGCAAGGAATTCTGGTATTTGAAAAAATACTATTAAATTAATGAAAAATAAATATTTTGGTACAGACGGTATCAGAGGAACTGTTAATCAAGGAAATATTACTGGAGAAAAATTTTTTAAATTTGGCTTAGCATCTGGTACTTATTTCAAAAATCAAAAAAAATCTAAACAGATTGCAATCATAGCGAAGGATACAAGATTATCCGGATACACTTTAGAACCTGCTCTGGTATCAGGATTGGTCTCAGGCGGAATGCATGTTTTTACTCTGGGCCCTTTACCAACCAATGGACTTGCTATGTTAACAAAATTAATGAAAGCAAATATGGGTATTATGATTACAGCATCTCATAACCCTTATCATGATAATGGACTCAAGTTATTTGGTCCAGATGGAATGAAGTTATCAGACCAAATAGAAAAGAAGATTGAAAAATTAATAGATGCCAAAAATACAAAACAACTTACGAATCCTAAACTATTGGGCAGGGTTAAGCGATTAGAAGATGGAAACGAAAGGTATATTAAAATATTAAAAAATAATTTTCCAAATAATTTTCACTTAAGAGGTACAAAAATAGTTTTAGATTGTGCCAATGGAGCTTGCTATAAAGCTGCTCCAAAATTATTAAAAGAACTCGGAGCAAAAGTTATTTCTATTGGTGTAAACCCTAATGGTTTTAATATTAATGAAAAGTGTGGGTCAACTTATCCATCCAAAATTAAGTCAGCAGTTAAAAAATTTAAAGCTAATGTTGGAATTGCCTTCGACGGAGATGCCGACAGAATTATTATGTGCGATGAAAAAGGTAAAATCGTAGATGGAGATCAAATTATCGCCATGCTTGCCAACAGATGGAAATCAAAAAGAATTTTAAGAGGAGGTGTAATTGGAACTTTAATGTCTAATTATGGTCTAGAAAAATTTTTAAATCATCAAAAAATAAAATTTTTTAGATCTAAAGTAGGTGATAGATATGTTAAGGAAAAAATGAAAAAATTTAATTTTAATCTAGGTGGTGAACAGTCAGGCCATATAATTTTGGGTAAATTTGCAACAACGGGTGATGGATTGATGGTTGCATTGGAAGTCTTGTTTTCTTTAAGAAAAGGTAAAAAGGCTAGCAAGTTATTGAATGTTTTTAAACCTTTACCTCAAATTTTGGAGAATGTTGTTGTGAAAGACAAAAACATAATTAATAAATTCAAATGTAAAAATGCAATTAAGAAAGCCAATAAACTTATGGGTTATGATGGAAGAATTTTAGTGAGAAAATCTGGGACTGAACCAAAAATTAGAATTATGGCTGAGTCACATGATAAAAGCTTAATTTTAAAATGTATAAAGATAATCAAAAAATCAATAAAATAAATTGAAACCTAAATCTAAAATTTTGATAATAGCAGGATCCGACTCTTCTGGAGGTGCAGGAATTCAGGCTGACATCAAGACAGTTACTGCTCTAGGCAGTTACGCAATGACAGCAGTTACAGCTATTACAGTCCAAAATACAACAGGAGTAAGCTCTGTTATTCCCATTAATCCAAAAGAGATAGGAAAACAAATCATATTTACATGTAAGGATATAAAACCAAATGGAATAAAAATTGGAATGCTTCATTCATCTCAGGTAATCACGTCTGTTGTAAATGCCTTGAAGAAAGTTAAAACTTCCAAGATTGTTTTAGACCCTGTTATGGTTGCTAAAGGTGGTGCTAGATTGATTAATCAATCAGCAATTAAAACTTTAAAAGATAAATTAATTAGAAAAGCTTATTTAATAACACCTAATATACCTGAAGCCGAGATTTTAACAAAAATAAAAATAAAAAATCTACAAGATATGATCCATGCTGCCAATATTTTGCTCAAATTGGGAGCTAAAAATGTTTTGGTTAAAGGCGGGCATAGAAACACAAAACGCATGGAAGACGTACTGTTAAGCAAAAAGAAAATAAAAATTTTTAAAAATAGAAAAATTAAAACAAAAAATACCCATGGAACAGGCTGTACTCTATCAAGTGCAATTGCAACTTTTTTATCATGTGGAAAACCTATAAAGAAATCCTGTGAGCTGGGAATTAAATATGTTAATCAATCCATTAGATCTAATCCTAATTATGGAAAAGGACACGGACCGATTAATCATTTAAACTCAGTAATACTGGATAAAAAATTTAGATAATGAAAAATATCGTAGTAGTAGGCACACAATGGGGAGACGAAGGCAAAGGAAAAATAGTTGATTGGCTTTCCAGTGAGGCAGATGTAGTTGTTCGTTTTCAAGGAGGTCACAATGCCGGCCATACTTTAGTTGTAGACGGGACAACGTACAAACTCAGATTGTTACCATCTGGAATAGTCAGAAAAAATAAAATTTCAGTAATAGGAAATGGTGTTGTTGTAGATCCTTGGGCACTACTTGATGAAATCAAGGAGATAAAATCAAAAGGGATTGATGTTAATACAAACAATCTGATGATCTCCGAATCTGCTAATCTCATTCTACCTTTTCATAAAGAAATGGATGAACTAAGAGAAGATTCTGCTGGTAAAGCTAAGATTGGAACTACAAGAAGAGGAATTGGACCTGCTTATGAGGATAAGGTTGGAAGAAGATCAATTAGAGTAATGGATCTAGCTTCGAAGAGAAATTTGGATCATAGATTGGAAGCTGCTCTTACACATCATAATGCTGTAAGAAAAGGTTTAGGAAAAAAGGGTTTCAAAAAAGACCAGTTAAAAAAAGATTTATTAAAAATAGCACCAGACATATTAAAATTTTCTCAACCAGTTTGGAAAAAATTGGATGAATATAAGTCAAAAGGAAAAAAAATATTATTTGAGGGTGCACAGGGAATTTTATTAGACGTGGATCATGGCACTTACCCATTTGTTACGTCATCTAATACTGTAGCTTCTGCTGCTGCAACCGGAACAGGTTCTGGCATAAATACTATCAATTACGTTTTGGGAATCACCAAAGCTTATACTACTAGAGTTGGAGCTGGTCCTTTTCCAACCGAACTAAAAGATAAAATTGGAAATCTATTAGGCACTAAAGGAAAAGAATTTGGAACCGTTACCAGCAGAAAAAGAAGGTGTGGATGGTTCGATGCTGTTTTAGTAAGACAAACTATAAAAATTTCAGGAGTAAATGGAATTGCGCTTACCAAATTAGACGTCCTTGATGAGTTAGACGAAATTAAAATGTGTATCGCCTACGAATTGAATGGAAAACAAATAGACTATTTACCTGCTGGGTTAGATGATCAATTAAAAGTTAAGCCAATATATGAAACTTTTCCAGGATGGAAAAAAACAACAAAAGGAATCAGAAATGTAGAGAATCTTCCTGATCAAGCTAAGAAATATATTTATGCTTTAGAAGATTTTATAGGGGCAAAAATCTCAAGCATTTCCACTAGTCCTGAAAGGGAAGATACAATTTTAATAGAAAATCCGTTTGCTTAATTTCTAGGAAGAAGATTTTTAGATTTTGATGCATTCAACATGGCTTTTTGAAGTTTTTCAAATGCACGAGTTTCAATCTGCCTAATTCTTTCTCTACTTATTTTATATTTTTTACTCAATTCTTCTAATGTTTTAGGATCATTGGATAATTTTCTTTCTTCTATAATTTCTTTTTCTCTATCATTGAGAACCTTAATAGCTTCGTATAATAAAGATTTTTTTTCATCTAACTCTTGTTTTTGTGCTACAAAAAGTTCTTGATCCAAATTTTCACTAGGTAGCCAATCTTGCCATTCTCCTTTTTCACCAGACTTTATAGGTTCGTTAAGGGATTTTTCTTGACCCATCATTCTACGATTCATGTTAACCACTTCTTCAGATTTAACTCCAAGTCTGTCTGATATTTCTTTTATTTGCTCTTTTTTTAAATCACCCTCTTCATGAGGTGCAATTTGTTGTTTTAGTTTTTTTAAATTAAAGAAAAGTTTTTTCTGTGCCGTTGTAGTACCCATTTTGACAAGGCTCCAAGATCTTAAAACATATTCTTGGATTGATGCTTTAATCCACCACATCGCGTAAGTTGCAAGTCTAAAACCTTTCTCAGGATCAAATTTTTTTACAGCTTGCATTAAACCGATATTTCCTTCAGATATTAATTCATTTACTGGAAGACCATAACCCCGATATCCCATGGCTATCTTAGCAACTAAACGCAAATGACTAGTTACAAGTTTGTGGGCAGATTTTAAATTTCCTCTTTCCCTCCAATTTTTTGCCAGCATATATTCTTCCTCTGCATCTAAAATTGGAAATTTTTTTATTTGAGCAAGATATAAAGATAGTCCACCTTCACTTGTTAAAGAAGGTAAATTTGAAATTTCAGTTTTTGTGCCCATCGTTGTATATATATTTATTAATTAAAGTTCTTCAATTACCAAATTTATCAAGAAAGTCTAGCATTTTTTTAAAATCATAGGGTAATTTTGAGTCAAAATTAAGAAATGAGTTTTTTGTTGGATGAACCAAACCTAAACTTTTGGCATGCAGAGCTTGTCTATCGAAATCAGAAAGTATTTTTTCAAATTTTTCATTTATTTTTCTAAATTTTATTTTTTTCTTTCCATATTTTTTATCACCAATCAGAGGATTTCCTTTGAATGCCAAATGTACTCTTATCTGATGTGTTCTTCCTGTTTCTAAAGTACATTCTACTAAGCTAATTTTTGGTATTTCTTTTGAACTAAAAGTCTTTAAAGTTTTGTAGTTTGTCACCGCTTTTTTTCCCAACCTTTCACTTACAGACATAAGTTGTCTATTTTTTTTACTCCTTGATATTAGAGTCGTTATTTTTCCACTAAGAGGTCTAACTACTCCCCAAATTAATGCTAAGTATTTTCTTTTTATACTGTGATTACTAAACTGTTCAGACAAACGAGAATGTGCCTGATTATTTTTTGCTATTACTATTAGTCCGCTGGTATCTTTATCTATTCTATGAACTATGCCAGGTCTAAATTCTCCATTTAAATTTGATAGATTGTTTTTGTAAAGATATAGCAAACCATTAACTAAAGTCTCATCTTTGTTACCGGCTCCTGGATGAACAACTAGGCCGCTAGGTTTATTTATAACAACTATTTCTTTGTCTTCGTATACAACATCAAGCTTCATTTTTTTTGGCCTAATATCATCGGTTTTTTTTTCAGGAATATTTACTTCGATTAAATCATTTTTACTTATTTTTTCTGAAGCGGATACGATTAACTTTTTGTTAATCTTTATATTTTTTGAAAGAATAATTTTTTTTATTTGTGATCTCGTGAATGTTTTTAGACTGTTTGTTAAATATTTGTCTAATCTTATCTTTTTATCGAGATCTTTAGCAAAAAATGTTATTGTTTTATTCATTTAATAATTTAAAAGTATTATATTCGGACGGGCCGTTAGCTTCAACTGGATAGAGCGCTGCGCTTCGGACGCAGAGGTTGGGGATTCGAATTCTCCACGGCCCACCAAAAAGTGTAAGAGGAAATAACTAGTTTATAAAATCCAATCTTTGTATTTTTCCTTATTATTTAGAATGTATTCAGGAAATCTTTCGTCAAATTTTATAACTTTAAAAACGTAATTACGATCATATAAATCTTTGTTTAGCTTGATTCTTTCGTTGATTTTTTTTAAATCTCTAAATTCTTCGGTATTAAATTCTTGATGGGCATAACTTTTAATTTTTTTTGAAATATCCTCTGGATTTTTAAGATCATTAAAATGCCAACCTCCATTTGATATAATCTGAGGTTGTCTAGGTTTATAAAATTTCCAAAAGGGTTTTTTTTTAGTTTTAATATTTCTTAACCATTGAGGAGATTGTAAATATTTTTTTTTACAAATTTTAGTTCCTGGCCAATTTTCAATAGTTGTGTTTAATAAATTTAATTTTTGATGAAAATTTTTTTGTAAAAAACAAGCATACTTATTTTTTATATTAAATTCTTTTATTTTTTTTGGATCTGGAATTTCATCCAAGTCTGAAATCATTATTAAATCATTTTCATGGCAACTTTTATACCCTTTATAAAGAGAATTTCTTTGAAATTGATCTCTGACATGACTTGCAGACCAATTTTTTTGAAATTTGCTAACATCAATAGGCATATCATCAACAACAAGGTATTCTATTTTATCTTTAAATTTTGAGAATTTTTTAATATCAAAATTAAGTTTTTTTTCTTTGCCAGAATGAGTTTTGGTTGCTTCAGCTATTATAAATTTATCAACATGATCGTTTAAAACATTAAGCCTGATATCCAAAAGCATATCTTCATCGAAATACATAAAACAATCGTACAAAGCCATTGATTATTCACCCATATTAACTAATGTGCCTTTTTTTCGAGCTCCATAAAAAGCTAAATAGAAAACAATAATCGCGCCAACAAAATAAAATAAATTTAAAACTAGTGCGTTCATAATATTTTTATAGTCTACTACATTATTTACTAAAATGGATCTTGCTTCCTCGAATATATAAACTAATGGCAAACCTTTAGCCAATATTTGTAACCATTCAGGTAAAATTGATAATGGGTAATAAACACAACCTAATGGAGCCAAAAGAAAAAGAGATGACCATGCGGTATTTTCAAAAGCCGGACCGAATCTTAAAAGACCCGAACTAACAAGCAGACCCAACGTTGTTCCAAAAAGATATAAACTTAAAAAAAGTAAAAACAGAGGGGGACCCATTGCTAGTAAAGAAACCCCAAATAATGGACTCATAATCATTATTGCCGGAATTATTCCAATCAAAGTTCTTAGCAAACATGTGGCTGTTAGTGCAGTTATAATTTCACTAATTTTTAATGGTGCAATAAATAAATTTGTAAAATTCCTGCTCCATATTTCTTCCAAAAACAACATGTTGAAGCTTATGCTTGCTCGAAATAAAAAATCATAGAGAATTGCGCAACTTAAAATAACGCCAACAGTATTATTATAATAATCACTATACATGGTGAAAAATTGTGAAATAAATCCCCAGAGAATTATCTGAATTGTCGGCCAATAAATAAGATCTAGGATTCTTGGAAAAGAACCTTTGATCAGATAAAGGTGGCGCATAGATAATGCAAACATTCTGTGAAATCTCATATTATTCCCTTACTATTTTTAAAAAAGTTTCTTCTAAATTTTTTCTTCCATGTTTCTTTATTAAGTTATCACATGTTCCCTTGTCTATTATTTTGCCTTTCTTCATCATCATTACTTCACTGCAAAGTCTTTCTACCTCATTCATATTGTGGGAAGCCAATAGAATAGTTGTGCCTTTTTTTGAAGCAAAATTTTCTATATAGGTTCTAATGTAATCACCTACATCTGGATCAAGACTTGCCGTGGGTTCATCTAAAAGAAGTATTTCAGGATCATTAATTAATGCTTTAGCAAGAGACACTCTATTTTTTTGTCCAGAAGAAAGTTCTCCAGTTTTTCTCTTCTTGAACTCTCCTAAATTTAATTCATCTATTAAATCTGAAATCTTTTTTTGTAAATTGTTTACACCATACATTTTTCCATAAACCTTAAGATTTTCCTCAATAGTAAGTTTTTTTGGAAGCTCAATATATGGTGAGATAAAATTCACCTTCTCTAGTATTTCTGTTCTAATATTTTCTTTTTCAATATTTTTTTCATTAATAAAAACACTACCAGAGGTAGGTTTTATTAATCCAAGAATCATTCCTATTGTTGTTGTTTTACCGCAACCATTTGGACCTAAAAGGCCTACGATTGAACCCTTGTTGATTTTGAAGTTTATATTTCTAACTGCCTCAATATTATTGTATTTTTTATTTAGATTTTTAATTTCAATACTCATTTATTTGATGCTTTCGTCAGTCTATCGTTTATTGCAATTCCTATATTTTGATTAGGAATTTTTACAACTCTTATCTTTTTAAAATTCAAATTTTTTATTCTTCTCATAGTTTTATACAAGTTTTTTGCAGCCTGTTTTAAATCTCCTTTATGACTTAAATTAAAAATATTTTTACCTTTTTTATATTTTTTTCCAAAAACAATAAATGCGTCTTTATTACTTGCATTTTTGCAATTTAGTTTTACAGGTATTCCTGGAGAATAATGTTTTTTTAACATACCAGGGGAATAGATTTTTTTAATTTTTTTTATTGAATGTATCTTTTTGCCTAAAATTTTGGCGATTTCTTTTTTGTTTATTGCACCGGGCCTAACTACTCTTATATTTTCAACTAAATTAACAACTGTAGACTCCAAACCAATTTTTGATTTTCCGCCATCCACTATAAAATTAATTTTTTTTCCAAATTCATCAACAACATCTAATGCACTTACCGGACTAAGTGCAGAAGATATATTTGCGCTTGGAATTGCGAGAGGAAAGTTTAAATTTTTAAGCAATTTTTTAGTTGTATTGTGACTAGGAAATCTTATGGCGATAGTATTTAAATTTGCATTTGCTAAAGAACATATTTTTGAGTCTTTTCTCTTTTTTAGTATAAAGGTTAGAGGTCCTGGACAAAATTTTTTGTAAAGTTTTAAAAAATCATTAGTGATGATGGCGTCCCTGTTTAATTTCTTTATATTATCGTAATGAATAATTAGAGGATTTTTTTTGGGTCTTTTTTTTAGATTGTATATCTTTTTAATTGCCACATAAGAATAAGCGTTACCGGCCAGTCCGTAAACAGTCTCGGTAGGAACAGCAATAATTTTGTTTCTTTTTAAAAAATTTTTTGCTTTATTTAAATTTTTTGGTGAATTTTTGTATATATTTGGATAGATATTTTTCATATTAAGATTATTATATTTTTTAATGAAAACAAAAAATATTCCACCTGATATTAAAAGTAAATCAATAAACGAGGCAAAATCAGAAATAATGGAAATTCTTGAAAAATTAGAAAGTAATGAGACCAATTTTGAAACATGCGAAAATGACTACAAAAGGCTTTTATCTCTAAATCATCACGTAAATTCACTTCTCAAAGAAAAACTTAACAGAATTGAATCCAAGGGGAAGAAAAAGTAAATCAAATGCTAGATCTTATTTCTAAAAATGCCAGAATTCTTGATAAATTTTTAAAGCATTATTTTAATAAACAAAAACATTCTCAACTTATAACTCCAATGAAGTATGGAGTTTTGTTTGGAGGAAAAAAAATAAGATCAACAGTTATTCTAGGCACATCAGAAATATTTGGTTTAAAGAAAAAACAAGTTATTAATATTTGTGGCTCAGTTGAATGCATACATTCGTATTCACTCATTCATGACGATTTACCTTGTATGGATAATGACAAGTTAAGAAGAGGGAAGCCTGCAACTCATATAAAATTTGGAGAATCAACAGCCATTCTTTCTGGAAATTCTTTGTTAACTCTTGCCTTCGAAATGATTGCAGAAAAAAATTACAACATAAAACCGAATAAAAAAATTTTAATTTTAAAAAAATTAGCAGAATGTGTCGGTCATGTTGGTATAGCAGGTGGACAGTTTTTGGATTTAAGCTATGAAAAAAAGAAAGTAAGTAGTTCAAAAATTATAAGTATGCAAAAGAAAAAAACCGGAAAATTATTTGAGTTTTGTTGTTTGGCTCCAGCTATAATTGCAGGTTCCGATAACAAAACAAAAAGAGACATGTGTTTTGTGGGTGAAGAAATAGGTTTTTTGTTTCAAATTGTTGATGATCTTTTGGATGTAAGAGGGAACAAGAAAGATGTTGGAAAACCAGTTAAAAAAGATAAAAAAAAAGGTAAATCTACAATCATCGACTTAATAGGATATAATCAAACTCTAGAATTTGCTTTTAGAAGAAAAAAAATGATAATAAGCAAATTGAAAAAATATGGAAAAAGGTCAGACAGTTTAATTCAAACAGTCGATTTTATAATGGACAGAAGTTACTAATGAAAGACAAACTATTAGATAAAATTAATTATCCTTCAGATTTAAGAGGACTTAAAAAAAATCAATTAGAGCAAGTGACCAAAGAATTAAGATCTGAACTAATTGAAGTTGTCTCAGAGACAGGAGGTCATTTAGGAGCAGGACTTGGTGTTGTGGAATTAACAGTAGCTCTACATTATGTTTTTAATACTCCAAAAGATAAATTAGTATGGGATGTTGGACATCAATGTTATCCACACAAGATAATTACTGGAAGAAAAGATAGGATAAGAACTCTTCGTAAAGGAGGAGGTCTATCAGGTTTTACCAAGAGAGCAGAAAGCGAATACGATCCATTTGGAGCAGCTCATAGTTCAACTTCAATTTCATCAACTCTAGGAATGGCTACAGCCAAAAAACTTTCTAATGATAAAAATAATGTTGTTGCTGTAATCGGAGACGGAGCTATGAGTGCAGGCATGGCATATGAAGCAATGAACAATGCTGGGGCAATGAAATCTAAGTTAATTGTAATATTAAATGACAATGATATGTCGATAGCTCCTCCCGTTGGTGCAATGAGCAAGTATCTTGCAAGACTTTTATCAGGCAAAATTTATTTTAGCTTAAGAGAAACAATAAAGTTAATACTTTCAGCCTTTTCTAAAAGATTTTCTAAAACCGCAGGTAAAGCGGAAGATTTACTTAGAGGAGCAGTAACAGGCGGAACACTTTTTAGTCAATTAGGGTTTTATTATGTAGGTCCGATCGATGGACATGATGTAAATAACTTGGTGACTATTTTAGAAAATGTAAAAAATTCAAACCACCAAGGACCAATTTTAATTCACGCAATTACAAAAAAAGGCAAAGGCTACAAGCCTGCCGAAGAATCTGGCGATAAATATCATGGAGTATCAAAATTTAATGTTTTAACGGGAAAACAATCTAAAGGTAAATCAAAAGTACCTTCCTATACAAAAGTTTTTGCAAATACATTAATTAAACATGCAGAAAATGACACAAAAATTGTAGCAATTACTGGTGCTATGCCATCAGGCACTGGTTTAGATTTGTTTGAGAAAAAATTTCCTGAAAGAATGTTTGATGTTGGAATTGCTGAACAACACGGTATAACTTTTGCAGCAGGTTTGGCAACTGAAGGATATAAACCTTTTGCTGCAATTTACTCAACTTTTTTGCAAAGAGCATACGATCAGGTTGTTCACGATGTAGCTATACAATCTTTACCAGTTAGGTTTGCTATTGATAGAGCCGGATTAGTAGGAGCGGATGGAGCAACTCATGCAGGATCTTTTGATATAACATATTTATCAACCTTGCCTAATTTTATTGTTATGGCAGCAAGTGACGAAGCTGAATTAGTTAGAATGATTAATACATCGGTCTCTATAAACGATAAACCTTCAGCTTTTAGATATCCAAGAGGAAATGGAGTTGGTGTTGAGTTGCCCGATATTAAAGAAGTTCTTAAAATAGGAAAAGGAAAAATGGTTTCGGATGGAAAACATGTTGCCATCTTAAATTTTGGGGCCAGAATGCATGAATGTAAAAAAGCTTCAGAAGTTCTTAAGAAAAAAGGAATTACAATAAGTATTTTTGATGCGAGATTTGTAAAACCTTTGGATGAAAAATTAATTATTGAATTAGCATCAAATCATGAGGCCGTTATAACCATAGAGGAGGGGGCAATAGGTGGATTTGGATCTCACGTTACAAAATTGTTATCCGACAGAGGTTTTTTTGATAGAGGCCTGAAGTTTAGATCTATGTTTTTACCTGATAAATTTTTGGACCAAGACACACCAGAAAATATGTACAAAACTGCAGGACTGGATTGCGATAGTATTGTTCAAAAAGTTGAAAATATTTTAAATTCCAATGTGGTTATTGCAAAAAACAAAAACCTTTCTTAACCACACTGCGCTCTGTTCATAAGAAAATGATCTAGCAATACACAAGATAGCATTGCCTCCCCTATAGGCACAGCTCTTATACCAACACAAGGATCATGACGACCTCTTACCGATATTTTTGTGTTTTTGCCTTTCTTATCAATTGTTTCTCTACTATTAACTATTGAAGAGGTTGGCTTAACAGCAAAAGATGCAATAATTTCTTGTCCAGACGATATACCGCCAAGTATACCTCCGGCATTATTGCTTTTAAATTTTATTTTTCCAGATTTAGATTTCATTTCATCAGAATTTTCTTCTCCTGAAAAATATGCCGCATTCATGCCAGCCCCGATATTTACTCCTTTAACAGCATTGATACTCATCAATGCTGCGGATATATCAGAATCTAATTTTGAATAAATTGGTGCACCAAGGCCAGCAGGAATACCTCTAGCACGTAGCTCAATAATAGCTCCACATGATGAACCAGATTTTCTTACTGCTAAGAGATATTTTTCCCACAGTTTGACAGATTTTTTGTCAGGACAGAAAAAAGGATTCTTTCTTGTTTCATTGTCATTCCAATTATTTTTATCACAACCCATTAAACCTAATTGAATAACAGCTCCAATAATATTAAATTTCTTTCCTAGAATGTTTTTTAAAACAGTTTTTGCAATAGCACCTGCCGCAACTCTTGAAGCAGTTTCTCTAGCCGATTGTCGACCACCACCTCGATAATCTCTAATCCCATATTTTTGGAAATAAGTAAAATCAGCGTGTCCAGGTCTAAATTTATTTTTAATTGACTCATAATCTCTAGATCTTTTGTCTTCATTACGAATTAAAATTGAGATTGGAGTTCCTGTAGTTTTTCCATTAAATACTCCTGATAGAATTTCAATTTTATCCGACTCTTTTCTTTGAGAGACAAATTTAGAGCTACCCGGTCTTCTACGGTTCATATCACTTTGTATGTCTTTTTCTGATAATGGTATATTTGGAGGGCAACCATCCACAATACAGCCAATAGCAGGGCCATGTGACTCTCCCCATGTGGTAAATCTAAATATTTTTCCAAAAGTATTAAAAGACATCGATAATTAATGTATAAATTATTTTATATAATTTATGAATCAAAAAAATGGCAAAAATTCGTTAGGACTGGATATCTGTTTTGAAGACGAGCCAAATCCTATAGTTTTATTTAAAAAATGGTTTGCAACTGCAGAAAAAAGTGAAACAAACGATCCAAATGCTTTATCTTTAGCAACTTCAAGCTCAGATGGAATTCCAAGTGTTAGAATGGTTTTGCTCAAAGATTTAAGCGATTCAGGTTTTGTTTTTTACACAAATTTTGATAGCAAAAAGTCTAATGATTTAAAAAGTAATCCTAATGCCTCAATGTGCTTTCACTGGAAGAGCATAAGGAGACAAATAAGAGTTTCCGGAAGAGTTAGTTCTGTAGACAAAGAAGAGGCTGACAAATATTTTGATTCAAGAGATTATGGAAGTAAAATATCGGCATGGGCATCTTCTCAATCTAAAGTAATGAAGAGCAAAAATGAATTTTTAGATAAAATTAAAGAATTTGAAAAAAAATTTCCTGATAAAAATAATGTTCCAAGACCACCACATTGGTCAGGCTGGAGAATTACACCAAATGAAATTGAATTCTGGTTGGAAATAAAAAATAGGTCACACCAAAGATTAAATTATAGAAAAGAGAGTGGTAATTGGATAAAGGAAATTTTATATCCTTAATAAGATCTATTCAGACTAAAACCAGTTAAGCTTTGCAAAACTCTTTTTGCCTCACAATTTTCGAATATTCCCAAAGCATCACAAGATACGTTTACAAAGTACTCTGCTCTTTTAAAAGTTAATTCTATCGCATTATATTTTTTTATTAATTTTAACACAGAGTTAAAGTCTTCCTTTTCTTTTACATCTTTTTTAAAAAGAGTTTTTAAAAAAGTTCTTTCAATTGGATTGGCTTTTTGAAAAACAATAATAATTGGAAGAGTTACTTTTGATTCAAAAAAATCTTTTCCAATTTCTTTCCCAAAGATCTTTTCTTTAGAAAAATAATCCAAAGCATCATCTGCTATTTGAAATGCCAAACCTATATTTTTTCCGTAGGATTCAAGAGCTTCTTTCTTTTTTTTCTCCAAGCTGGCTATGCAAGCACCAACCCTAGTTGCAGCCGAAAAGAGAGCTGCTGTTTTTAAACTTATAATTTTTATATAGTTTTCTTCTAAAAGATCTGCTTCTCCTTTATATGTAAGCTGTAAAACTTCCCCCTGTGCAATTTTTGAAGATGTTGAAGAAAGAAGTTTTAGTATTTCTAAATTTCCATCTTCTACCATCATCTCAAAACATCTGCTTAATAAGTAATCACCAACCAGAACAGAAGACTGGTTTCCCCAAATAGAATTGGTAGTTTTTTCTCCTCTTCTTAATTTACTTTCGTCTATAACATCATCATGGAGCAAGGTGGCGCTATGTATTAGCTCAACACATGCTGCGAGATTAACATCTCTAGAACCTTGATTGTATCCACCAAGCTTTGCTGCTCCCATAGTCAATAATGCTCTAATTCTCTTTCCACCAGAATCCAAATGGTAGTCACTCATCTCTTTGATTAACTCAACATCGCTTTTTAATTTTAAACGAATAAGTTTTTCAACAGAATCAAGCCTATCATTCAAAATATTTTTTAAATCCAGGTATGCTGAATTAGCAGATTTTTTTAGAGGTATAACGGATCCCATGATTTTTATTATATACGTTTATGAAAATATTAAATTATTATTTTATACGCTGGTGACGCACTTCAATTTCAACCAAGGGTAGCGTAATTAACATTTAACTTTAATTTAAGTGCTGATATAAGAAATAAGGTTAACCTTAATTCATATGTTTTCATTTTTTAAAAAAAAAATAATCGTTCCACATTTAAGACTATCTGGCGTTATAGGTTCTGTTGGAAGGTTTAGGCAGGGAATAGATTTTTCAGGACAACAAGAAATTATAAAAAAAGCATTCTCTTTTAAGAAAGCCAAAGCTATAGCAATATCAATTAATTCACCAGGAGGTTCTCCGGTTCAGTCACATTTAATTCATGATTACATAAGGCAATTGGCTAAAAAAAATAAGAAAAAAGTTATAGTTTTTGCTGAGGATGTTGCAGCATCAGGCGGTTATCTGATTGCTTGTGCAGGAGATGAAATTTATGGAAATTCAAGCTCAATAGTTGGTTCAATTGGAGTGATCTCTGCATCTTTTGGTTTTCAAGACGCAATTAAAAAAATTGGAATCCAAAGAAGAGTTTATACTGCTGGAAAAAACAAAAGCACTTTGGATCCTTTCAAAGAAGAAAAAGATGAAGATATCGAAAGAATAAAAAAACTGCAGTTGGAATTACATGCAGATTTCATTAATGTTGTAAAAAAAAGTCGAGGGTCAAAATTAAAAGATCCTGAAAAAAACAATACTTTTACAGGAGAATTTTGGTCTGGCTCTACTTCTTTAAAGTTGGGACTTATAGATGGTATTGGTAATGCCGAACAAATTTTGAGAGAAAAATTTGGAGAAAATGTTGTAATTAAAAAACTAGAGAAACCTAAAGGCTTTATTGCAAAAAAATTATCAACATCTCTTGACAGTCAGATTGACAGCATCGCAAATGCTATAGAAGAAAGAGCTCTATGGCAAAAATTTGGTTTATAAATGCCAAAAAAAACAAAAAATAAAAAAAAAGATCCGGTAACTTTTCAAAATTTAATTTTTAATTTGCAAAAATTTTGGGGCAAATATGGCTGTGTGATTTTACAACCGTATGATCTAGAAGTTGGTGCAGGAACATTTCATCCGGCAACTACACTTCGATCATTAGGACCTAAACCATGGAAAGCGGCTTATGTTCAACCTTCAAGAAGACCAACTGACGGAAGATATGGAAAGAATCCAAATCGATTACAACACTATTATCAATATCAGGTGATTGTTAAACCGTCTCCTAAAAATATTAAACAAGTATATTTAAAAAGTCTGTCTGCCATCGGAATAGAATCAAAAGATCATGATATCAGATTCGTCGAAGATGATTGGGAAAGTCCTACGCTTGGAGCTGCAGGTTTAGGATGGGAAGTTTGGTGTGACGGCATGGAAATAACTCAATTCACCTATTTTCAAAAAATGACAGGTATAGATTGCAAACCAGTATCTGTTGAACTGACTTATGGCTTAGAGAGAATCTGTATGTTTGTTCAAGGAAAGAAAAATGTGTTTGATATTGATTGGAATGATGATGGAGTGAAATATAGAGATGTTTATCTGCAATCAGAAAAAGAATTTTCAGCATATAATTTTGATTATGCAAATACAGATTCTTTATTAAAAAATTTTGAAATTGCAGAAAAAGAATGCAAAGCTTTGTTAGAAAAGAAACTTCCATTACCTGCTTATGATCAGTGCTTAAAAGCAAGTCATATATTTAATTTATTGGATTCAAGGGGGGTAATAGCCGTTGCTGAGAGAACTGGATATATAAATAGAATTAGAGATCTTGCTAAAGGATCAGGATCTGCATGGTTAGAAAATCAAGAACAATAAATGTCCGAACTACTTATTGAGCTTTTTAGCGAAGAAATGCCACCCAACTTGCAAATAGGTGCAAGAACTCAATTCAAGAGATTATTTACAGAAAGTTTATCTTCATTAAATTTAAAACATAAAGTCTTTGAAGTTTATTCAACACCCACAAGATTAGTTGTTTTTATTTCAGGTTTGCCAAATAAAATTAAAATCTTACCTACTGAAGTTAAAGGGCCAAAAGTAGGTGTTCCCGAAACAGTAATAGAAAATTTTGCAAAATCAAAAGGTGTCAGTGTTGGTGATCTTTATGAAAAAGCATTAGAGAAAGGAACTTTCTATTTTGTAAAAATTCAGGGTAAGGAAATAGATACGGAAGACGAATTAGTTAAATGTATTCCAAAATCTTTAAATGAAATATCTTGGAAAAAATCAATGAGGTGGTCCGACTATGATTTAGGCTGGGGAAGACCTTTGAGATCAATCTTGGTAATTTTCAATAATAAACATCTTAAATTTAAATACGGACATCTAGAGACGGTTAATTTTACTTTACTAGAAGAAGATTCTGAAATAAGCCATAAAAAAGTTGCTAGTTTTGATGAGTATAAAAAAATTTTAAAAAAAAATTCAATTATTCTTGACCATTCTGAGAGAGAAAAATTTATTTCAGAAAAAATTCAATCAATATGCAAAAATAAATCTTTCCAAGAATCTATAGACCAGTCTTTACTTTTAGAGGTAAGCAATTTGGTTGATAAACCAAGCATAATTATTGCACAGTTTGATAAGAACTATTTAAAATTACCAAGAGAAGTTATTAAGTCGACACTACAAACTCACCAAAGATATTTTACGTTGGTGGATCATAGAGATCGAATAAGTAATGAGTTTATTGTTGTAACAAACCAAAAAGATACAAAAAAACTTATTAAAATAGGAAACGAAAGAGTAGTAGAGGCCAGACTTTCTGATGCAAGTTTTTTTTGGGAAAAAGATAAATCTCTCAATTTGATTAAGCAAATTAATAAATTAAAAAAAGTTACCTTCTATGAAAATCTCGGATCAGTTTATGAAAAAACACAAAGATTGAGGAAAATGGCATATTTTATTTCAGATCAGTTAAATTTAAATAAGGAAAAAGTTGAAATAGCAGCATCAGTTTGCAAATCTGATTTAGTATCAGGTTTAGTAGGTGAATTTCCAGAGCTTCAAGGAGTAATGGGAAAGTATTTCGCTTTGAGTCAGGGATTTGAAGAAGATGTTTCTCGTGCTATCAGCGAGCATTACTTACCCGTCAGCACTTCTTCTTCTGTTCCTAAAAAACCAATCAGTTATGGTCTTTCTATTATAGACAAGCTAGATACTTTAGTTGGATTTTATTTGATAAATGAAAAACCAACCAGTTCCAAGGATCCTTTTGCATTGAGGCGTGCAGCCATAGGACTTTTAAGAACTATAATTGAAAACAATCTAACAGTTAGGTTAAGAGACTTAATTGATTATTTGATTAGAATATATACGGAACAGGGAGTGAAACAATCAAACAAAGAAGTAGGTCAAGATTTGATGAAATTTTTCAGGGAACGTATGAAAAACATCTTAAAGGATAAAAAAATTAGAACTGATATAATTGAAGCCTCAGTCAGTTCACACTTGAATGACGATTTTCTTGAATTATATAAAAAGACATTGGTGATGAACAAATTTATATCAAAAGATTTAGGAAAAAATGCAGTTTCGACTTACAAAAGAGCTTCAAA
This sequence comes from uncultured Pelagibacteraceae bacterium, assembly GCA_902554135.1. The sequence goes on from CACDNJ010000001.1 coordinate 48,759, forward strand.
TATTTTAGATCAAGAGAAGTTGATTTCAAAGAATGGACCCGACGCAGTTCTCTTTAAGCATGATGAAGAAAAAGAGCTTTTCGAAAAAATCAACGACATTCGTAAAGCTTTTACTTTAAAAGAAAAGACGGAAAATTATGAAAATCATCTAAAACTTCTCTCTGAAACCAAATTATCGACAGATAGGTTTTTTGATAATGTTAAGGTTAATGATGAAAATAAAGACATAAAAAATAATCGATTAGAACTCTTGCAAAGACTGTGTTCTACATTTAATAGTTTTGTAGACTTCTCAAAATTAGAAGGAACTTAATGCCACAATATATATATAGCTTCGGAGATAAAAAAAACAAAAGGGTATCAAACTCTAGAAATATTCTAGGTGGCAAAGGAACTAACCTTGCTGAAATGGCAAGACTTGGTTTACCAGTTCCTCCTGGTTTTACTATTTCAACAAAAATGTGTGAAATTTTTTATAAGAACAAGAAAAAATTAACACCTAAAGTATGTAGTGAAATTAAAAAAGAATTAAAAAAAATTGAAATAAAAACCAAAAAAAAATTTGGAGACAATAAAAATCCTTTATTGGTATCAGTAAGATCTGGATCAAGAGTATCCATGCCTGGAATGATGGATACAATTTTAAATTTAGGTCTTAATGATAGAACGGTTGAAGCTTTGTCCAAAAAAACTTCAAACGAAAGATTTGCCAAGGACAGTTATAGAAGATTTATTCAAATGTATGCAAATGTGGTTCTAGGAGTAGAAAGCCATCTATTCGAGGAAATGATTGGGAATTATAAATTAACCAAGGGTGTTTTGCTGGATACCGAACTGAATTCTGATGATTGGGACGGTCTTATTAAAAATTTTAAAAAATTAATATCAGAAAAAACAAAAAAAAATTTTCCTCAAGATGTGTATGAGCAACTTTTTGGAGCCATTAAAGCTGTATTTTTATCTTGGGAAAGTAAAAGAGCAAAAATTTATAGAAAGCTTAACCACATACCAGGAGATTGGGGCACAGCAGTAAACGTCCAGTCTATGGTTTTTGGAAATATGGGAAATGATTGTGCTACCGGAGTAGCATTTACTAGAAATCCATCTACTGGAGAAAATAAATTTTTTGGCGAGTATTTGATTAATGCTCAAGGAGAAGATGTAGTCGCTGGAAGCAGAACTCCGAGATATATAACAAAAAAAGCTAGAGAAGATGCTGGAGCAAAAGAAGAATCCATGGAAGAAATAATGCCAAAAGTTTTTAAGGAATTAAAAAATATATTTAACAAGCTTGAAAAACATTACAAAGATATGCAGGACATTGAGTTCACAGTAGAGAACAACAAACTATGGATGTTGCAAACCAGAAATGGAAAACGTACTGCTAAGGCAGCAATTAAAATTGCTGTGGATATGGTAAAAGAAAAATTAATTTCTAAAAAGGAAGCGATTTTAAGAATAGATCCAAACACACTAGACACACTTTTACATCCCACTTTAGATGATAAGGTAGAAAAAAAAATAATAGCAAAAGGTTTACCCGCATCTCCAGGAGCAGCAAGCGGGAAGGTGGTCTTTACAGCTGATGATGCCGAAAGAATGAATAATCAAAAGGAAGATACAATATTAGTAAGAGTTGAAACTTCACCAGAAGATATTCATGGCATGCATGCTGCAAAAGGAATCTTGACTGCAAGAGGAGGAATGACAAGTCATGCCGCTGTTGTTGCTAGAGGCATGGGGAGACCGTGCGTTTCTGGTTCTGGAGAAATTAACATAGATTATGAATCTAAAGAATTTAAAGCAGGAGACCTTACTATTAAGGAAGGCGATACTATAACTATTGATGGTGGAACAGGTAAAGTAATGCAAGGTTTGGTTCCAACGGTTAAACCAGATATATCGGGTTACTTTTCAACAATAATGAAGTGGGCAGATGATTTTAGAAAATTAAAAATCCGAACAAATGCCGAAACACCACAAGATACCAAAATGGCTAGAAATTTTGGAGCTGAAGGTATTGGTTTATGTAGAACGGAACATATGTTTTTTGACGATGAGAGAATTTTATCTGTTAGACAAATGATTTTATCAAAAAATTTGGATGATAGAAAAATAGCGTTAGACAAATTACTTCCTCATCAAAAGAATGACTTTAAAGAAATTTTCAAGATCATGAAGGGTTTACCTGTAACAGTTAGACTTTTAGATCCTCCTTTACATGAGTTTCTTCCTAAGACAGATAAAGACATGGAAGAGGTAGCAAGATCATTAAATTTAGGGGTTAAAGAAATAAAGAACAGAGTTGCAGAATTACATGAACTAAACCCTATGTTAGGCCATAGAGGATGTAGACTTGGTATATCTTTTCCAGAGATTTACGAGATGCAATGTAGAGCAATTTTTACTGCACTAATAGAATGTAAAAAAGAAAAGATACAGTCTGTAATACCCGAAATAATGATACCTTTAGTTTCAACCGAAGATGAACTCGGGATAATGAGGAAGCTGGTTAATAAAGTGGCAGAGCAGATTCAAAAAGAACATAAAGTAAAAATTAATTATTTTGTCGGTACTATGATCGAATTACCACGAGCAGCTTTGAGAGCGGCACCAATATCAAAATATGCTGACTTTTTTAGCTTTGGAACTAATGATTTAACACAAACTACATTTGGTATTAGCCGTGATGATTCAGGAAAATTTTTAAATGATTATCTAGATCATAAAATTTTTGATACTGATCCATTTGTTAGTCTTGATAAAGATGGAGTAGGTGAGTTAGTAAAAATTGCTTCTCAAAGAGGAAGAAAACAGAACAAAAAACTTAAATTGGGAATCTGCGGCGAACATGGCGGTGATCCAAAAAGCATAGAATTCTGTTCTAAAGCAGGATTAAATTATGTGTCTTGCTCACCCTTCAGAGTTCCAATTGCAAGACTAGCAGCAGCTCAAGCTGAACTTAGGAGATAAAATTTAATTTAAAATCTACAGTAGGTGCGCTGTGGGTTATCTGACCTACAGAAACTCTTTTAACACCAGTTGCAGCTATCTTTCTTACATTACCAAGCGTTACTCCACCTGAAGCCTCAGTTTCGTAAAATCTCTTTGACATTTTAACCGCCTTTCTGAGATTTTTAGGATTCATATTATCAAACAATACTCTATTAAATTTTAGACCTATGAGTTTTTTTAACTGATTTAAGTTATCTACTTCTACAGTTATTTTTTTCCCTTTTCTATTCCTTATGGCTCTTTTAACTAGATCACGAATATTTTTGTTAACAGAGATATGATTGTCTTTTATTAGAATTTCATCACTTAAATTAAACCTATGATTAGTTCCTCCGCCTAGCCTTACTCCATATTTTTGCATTAATCTTAAATTTGGTATTGTTTTTCTGGTACAACATATTTTACAGGACTTGCCTTTTACTTTTTTCACAAATTTGTTTGTAATTGTTGCCACACCTGAAATTAATCCCATAAAGTTGAGCGCAACTCTTTCACTTTTAAGAATACCCGAGGCTTTACCTTTTAATACAGCGATCACTTTACCTCTATTTACTTTTCTTCCATCCTTTGTTTTGGCTTTGAAAGCGATTTTTTTATCTGAAATTTTGAAAGCTTCCTTTGCAAAATTTACCCCTCCAACTATACAGTGTTGGCCGGCAATTATTTTTGCAGTAACTTTTTTATTTTTAATAACTCTAGTTGTGATGTCACCAGAAGGTCTGAGATCCTCTCGAAGCGATTGTTGTACAATTGTTTTGATATATTTTTGATTTATCTTTTGCACTAAAAATTATCTGCTAATCTCAGCCATTCTCAGAACAGATTTTCTTGCCATCTCAGCTATATTATGACCAATTTTAATTTCATTAGTTTCGTTTTTCAAGCAGTCATAAATTTTACTTAGTGTGATCTTATTCATATGAGGGCAAAGATTACAGGGTTTTATAAATTTAACATTAGGATTATCAACCTGAACATTATCACTCATTGTACATTCAGTTACTAACAAAACTTTTTTAGGCTGGTTTTCCTTCACGTATTTTACCATGCTTGAAGTGGATCCTGCAAAGTCAGAAGCACTTATAACATCAGGCGGACATTCTGGATGAGCTATAATTTTAATATCCGGATTATCTTTTCTTATGTCCTCTACTTCTTTTGATGTAAATTTTTCATGAACCATACAAGTACCTTGCCATGAAATAATTTTAACTTTTGTGTTTTTTTGAACATAATTAGCTAAGTAGTGGTCAGGAAGGAAAATTACTTTATCTACACCAAGAGATTCCACAACTTTTACTGCGTTTGCAGAAGTACAACAGATATCAGACTCTGCTTTAACTTCCGCAGAAGTATTTACATAGGATACAACCGGAATGCCTGGATATTTTTCTTTAAGCATCCTTACATCTTCACCAGTTATTGACTCTGCAAGAGAACAACCAGCTTGCATGTCAGGTATTAAAACTTTTTTACTTGGATTCATCAATTTTGCAGTTTCAGCCATGAAATGTACTCCGCATAAAACAATAATTTTAGCTTCAGTTTTTGCCGCTTCCAAAGCAAGTGCAAGGGAGTCAGTAGATATGTCTGCTACACCATGGTAAATTTCTGGAGTTTGGTAATTATGAGCAAGTATGACCGCATCTTTTTCTTTTTTTAACTTGTTGATTTTTTCAATTAATGGTGCATGAAACTTCCATTCAACCTCAGGAACTACAGAGGAAATTTTTTTACAAATCTCACTTAAAGATTTATCTGCTAAATTTTGTCTAGACATGCAAATAATTTATCAACTTGAAGATAAAAAGTCATTCATTTATTGTCGCATATAATAAGGTGACGCGGTCGTGCTGAAATTGGTAGACAGGCACGCTTGAGGGGCGTGTGGGTTTCCCGTGAGAGTTCGAGTCTCTCCGACCGCACCAAAAATTAAGGTAAATTAATAAGAATATGCAACATTTATTTGTTCCTATAATTGGTTTGATTATATTGATACTTATCTTGATACTGGTCTGAAAAAATGAAAAATAAAATTTTAACAATTATTTCAGCGATAGTTATAATAACAATTCTTTTTTTAGTTCGAAACATATATAGCGAATATAATTTAAAAAAAGCTATTGGCGCATGTGTTTTGGGCAAAAAACAAACTCATAGTATAGAAGAAGCTAAACAAATTTGCGCAGATAAGTTTAAAAAATGAAAAAAATTGGTTGGCAATTTGATAACACTTACTCGAAATTGCCCAAAAACTTGTTATCAAAATTAAATCCAACACCAGTAAAATTTCCAGAGGTTGTTCTTTTCAATCATTCTTTGTCGAAAGAAATTGGATTAGATTTTTCTGAAATAGATAACGAGAAATTAGCTTTAACTTTTTCAGGAAATCAATTACCTGATGGATCAGAGACAATTGCACAAGCTTATGCAGGACATCAATTTGGGCATTTCACATTGTTGGGAGATGGGCGAGCACTTGTTATTGGAGAACATATCGATAAAAATAAAAAAAGATACGATATACAATTTAAAGGATCTGGTAAAACGCCATATTCAAGAAGTGGCGACGGTAGAGCCGCATTAGGCCCAATGCTTAGAGAATATATTATAAGTGAGGCTATACATAATCTTAAAATTCCAACAACAAGAAGTTTAGCTGTTGTAAAAACTGGAGAAAATGTAATTCGCGAAAAAAATTTAGAAGGCGCGGTGTTAACTCGTATTGCCTCAAGCCACATTAGAATTGGAACTTTTCAGTATGCTTGTATATCTGAAGATAAAAATGATTTAAAAGCTTTGTTTGATTACACTATTGAACGTCATTATCCTCATATTAGAAATTTTAAATTTCCTGCCATAGAACTTTTAAATATCGTTACAGAAAAACAGATTGATTTAATTATAGATTGGATGCGAGTTGGTTTTATTCATGGGGTAATGAATACTGACAACGTAGCTATTTCAGGAGAAACAATTGATTACGGACCTTGTGCTTTTATGGATGCATATGATCCCAGAACTGTATTTAGTTCAATAGATTACTACGGTCGTTACGCTTTTTCTAATCAACCAAGTATTATCAAATGGAATTTAGAAAAGTTTGCAGAAGCTTTAATTCCTTTAATCGATACTGACAGCAATAAATCAATAGAAATGGCTAAGGAGGTATTAAAAGATTTCGATACAAAATTTAAAAAAGGCTGGTTTAAAATGATGAGAAAAAAATTAGGTTTAAAAGGAGAAGAATCAAAAGATGAAAATTTGATCGCAGAACTATTATCATGGATGCACCAAAATAAAGCTGATTATACAAATACTTTTTGTCATTTAATGGATGGTCTTATTCAAAAAAATAAGTTTTTTGAAAATGAAGAATTTAATTATTGGAAACAACAATGGAAAAATCGTTCTAAGCTGTACGGCAATTCTCCAGAAAAATCATTACAAATAATGCATGAAGTAAACCCTTTGGTTGTCCCAAGAAATCATTTAGTAGAAGAAGCATTAAATGCTGCTACCGAAAATAATGATTTAACAAAAGTTAAAGAGTTATTAAAAATTTTAAAAGATCCTTATAAAAACAAATCTAATATTGATCACTACCAATCTACTCCAATTCCTGGAAAAGAAAGATATAAAACTTATTGTGGCACCTAATTAAGTTCAAGATTTTTTAATATGATCTAACCAGTTTTTTAGTTCCAAAGTTCGACTATTATCGTTTGTTATCTGATCTTCTTTTGTAATTAGATCAATATGTTTATTGAGTTCATTTTCATCTTTAAAGCTTTTGTTATCTAGCAATCTTTTTTTTCGATGTTTTAATAATCTAATCATATAAGAGTATGGAATTTCAGGATGATATTGGAGGCCCCATACTTCTGATTTACCTACTGTAAAATGTAGGGCTGCAAATTTATTAATATTTGTACTTGCTAATAAAACAGAATTTTTTGGCGGAACCTCGACTTCGTCAAAATTAAAACCTGGTGCATTAAATTTTTTTGGTTTGGATTTGTAGAGATTATGTTTTGTTCCTGCGTCTGTTAAAATAACATCTTGAGCAATACCGGTATTTGCTCCTTTTGGCGAAACTCTGCACTTTCCTCCAGCCGCTGCTACACTTACTTGTAGTCCCCAGCAGGCAGCATAAATATAATTTGCGTGTTCAAAACACCTTCTTGTAAACTCTATATGTTTTTTTACTTCTTCTGAATCATCATTAATTCTTAGAGTGCTTCCTGTTAAAATAATACCATTATATTTTTTTAATGACGAAATAATTTTTTCCATGGAAGAATCATCAGCTGGTTCAATGATGTCTACTTCACAGTCGGGTTCATGCATTTTAATATGCTCACTGAAATTTTCTGACTGGGATGCACACCCGGCCTGATTGAAATTAACATTTTCTTCTTTTGTGTTGCCTTCAACCACTAGTATTTTTAATTTGCTCATATCTAATTAATGAATTTATTTTTTCTTTGTGTATGATTCAAGACATGAAATTTTTAGTATTACAGCATATTAACATCGAACATCCTGGTATTTTTTTAGATTTTATGAAAAAAGATAAAATTCATATTGATACTGTTGAGTTAGATGAGGGGGAAAAAATACCAAAATTAGATTCTTATGACGCTATGATTGTAATGGGTGGACCCATGGATACATGGCAAGAAGAAACCTATCCTTGGCTAAAGACTGAGAAGGAAGAAATTCATAAATTTGTATCTGTAATGAAAAAACCTTTTCTAGGCTTATGTCTTGGTGCTCAGCTTTTAAGTGAAGTCGTTGGCGGCAAGGTAAGAAAAATGAAAACTCCAGAAATTGGTGTGATGGATATATCTATAACGAATACTGGTTCAATATTTAATGGCATGAATAAAAATTTAAAAGTTCTTCAATGGCATTCTTATGAGGTATGCGATTTACCTAAAAACACAGAGTTATTAGCATCTTCTCCGTTATGTGGGGTCCAAGCTTTTTCTTCTGGAAATGCATTTGGTTTACAGTTTCATGTTGAACAAACAAACGAAACAGTTCCTCAATGGGCCTGTGTTCCCGAATATAAATCCGCCTTAGAAAAAACATTAGGTTCAAATGCACTTGAAAAATTTAGAAAAGAAGTTGAGACAAATCTTAAGATATTTAATGGTAGTGCTAGAACAATTTACGATAATTTTAAGAAAATAATTTAATATTCTTCTAATCCTAATAATTTTTTTCGTCTGTTTGCCCAAGTACGAATTAAATTATCAACAGCCAAACCAATAAATGCTACACAGAGACCAAGGATCAGTGCTTTACCTCCTCCTTTTAAGTCTGATAAAGCTTTCATAATATATTGTCCTAAATCTTCTGTTCCAATAAAAGCTCCAATAATTACCATAAATAATGCGAAGACAACGGTTTGATTAATTCCAAGCATGATATGAGGAAAGGCTAAAGGAAATTCAATCTTAAACAATCTTTGTAAACGTGTTACGCCCGACATCGAAGCTGCATCGTGTAAAGCTGGTGGAACGCTACGAAGTCCTTCAATCGTGTAACGTGTTGCAGGAATAGTTGCATATACGATCACAGCAATTAAAACCGATGTGTCTGTAACTCCAAAAAGCATCATTACTGGAATTAAATAAACAAAAGATGGAAATGTTTGAAGGGTATCACAAACTCCCAAAGCAATTTTTGTACTAGTTTTATTTTGTGCAGATAAGGAACCAACAATTACTCCAATTATACCTGATGCAATTACACCAAAAGTTGCCATGTAAGCTGTAACCAATGCTCTATCCCACCATGGACTTAGAGCAATAAATAATGTGAATCCACCAACTATAAGAGCCGATCGAATCCCGCCAATGATATAACCAGCTCCCATGACCAGAACAAAAGTTGCAACAACTGGCATTCTTAAATAGGCAGCTCTCATTGGTTGTAATACGTCTTGGATCAACCATGTATTAAAAACTTTTAATGTATAAAAGAAAGTGTCCCATATCCAATCAACACCCGCATTCCAGAAAGGTTCACCTGATATTCCTTTATTATGAGGAACTTCATACAGGTAGTTATAACCTTCTTTAAAAATGAAAGATCCAACAGAGGCAAGTAGTAATCCAACTCCCACTGCTCCAACAAAAAATAATCCATATTTGTTACGTTGAACAAAGTTAAGGTTTGCAAAATAATCTGTTTGTTTATTTGCCCAAGCCAAAGACATTTTATCTAATAGGACAGCAATTAAACTAATACAGACTCCAGCTTCTAAAGCTAAACCAATTCTCAATTGATTTAGTGCTAACAATAGATTCCAACCCAATCCCTTGGCTCCTATAAAGGATGCAATAACTGCCATAGCTAAACACTGCATGATGACTTGGTTCACGCCAATTAAGATGTCTCGTCTTGCGGTTGGAATTAATACTTTAAATAAAAGTTGAAACTCGTTACAACCACTCATCTTTCCGGCTTGTACAACTTCTGGAGATACCTTTCTCAGCCCCAACAAAGTTAAACGCACCATGGGTGGTGTTGCAAAAATTATAGTTGCAATTGCTCCAGCATGATCTCCAACTCCAAACATTACCATTATCACAACTATGTAAGAATAGTGCGGCATGGTCTGCATTACATTGAGTATAGGATTTAATGCTGCCTCAACTCTTTTGCTTTTATATGACCAAATTCCAAAAACCAAACCAAGAAAAAAAGAAATTGGTGCAGCAATCAATATGAACGAAAGTGTTTCCATAGAAGGTTTCCATTGACCAAATACAGAAATATAAATCATGGTAATACCAGCAAGTATTGCAAGACCTCTTCCATTCAGTTTATAACCTAATATAATTGCTCCAGCGGTAACTATAGTCCAAGGAAGCCCAGGTAATTCTGCCCATGGATTTGCATCAATCCAATCCCAACTTGTAAATGCAACAACAGTCTTAACTCCTCCAATTAAGATTTCACGAATAAATTCAATTAGAAAAAGCATAACAGCTGAAATCGTTCTGGTAATTTGTAAAACAAGTGGTCGTGTTGTGGTTTCTTGAAGATCAGCGTCCCAAATCTCAATCGGCATCCAATCTTCTAATAAAAAAAACAATGAATCATTTACCCAAATCGGAAGCCATCCTAGTAATGGCGGCAATCTCCAAAGAGCATCATATCCATAATACCTAACCTCTATACCAAAAAGCTTATAAGACGTTAGATTTGGATCTTTTGAATATTCAGCTACAGATCTTATAAATTTATAACCTTCTGGAATATCTATGGCAAAACACAAACCAAAGAAAACGATCAATAAAAAAAGCCACTGAAATGATTTTGGGTATTTTTTTAAAATTTCCATAGATTAAGAATTTTCTTTTTTTCCACCAAACACAGTATGAATAACTTTGGATGGCTTAACGACCCCAACAACTTTATTATTAGAATCAATAACCGCCACAGGTTTTTCTTGAGCTAAAATTTTTTCAGCAACGGTTTCTATAATTGCATCTTTAGAAACCTTTAAATCACTCAAATTTTTACTATCACTCATTGGTTCCATTACAGATTCTATTTTCAATACCTTTTCTCTTGGAACTTCTTGAGTAAATTTTCTAACGTATTCTGTAGCTGGATTTAAAACTATATTGGCAGGAGTATCTAATTGTTCAATGATTCCATCTTTCATTATTGCTATTCGATCTGCCAGTCTAAGCGCTTCGTCAAAATCATGTGTAACAAACATAATTGTTTTTTTCAAAGTGCCCTGAAGTCTTAAGAATTCATCTTGCATTTCTTTTCTGATTAAAGGATCAAGAGCAGAAAAAGGTTCATCTAGAAACCAAATATCAGGCTCAACAGCTAAAGATCTAGCGATTCCAACTCTTTGTTGTTGTCCACCAGATAACTCTCTTGGAAAATAGTTCTCTCTTCCATCAAGACCCACAAGCTTGACCATTTCCATTGCTTTCGCAATACTTTCTTCAGTTTTCATTCCTTTTATCTGCAAAGGAAAAGCAATATTTTCTAAAACTGTTTTGTGTGGAAGAAGGGCAAAACTTTGAAATACCATTCCCATTTTATTTCGTCTTAAATCAATCAACTCTTTGTTTTTTAAAGCTAATAAATCTTGACCTTCAATATAAATTTTACCTGCCGTAGCATCAGTTAATCTTGATATGCATCGAAGCAATGTTGATTTTCCAGAACCAGACAATCCCATTACAACAAGCATTTCTCCTTTTGAAACTTCAAAAGAAGCATTGTTAACACCTACGATACAGCCGGCTTCTTGGAAAGTTTTTGCATCCACATTACCACTGACATCTTGAAGCATTTTTTTTGCATTTGCTCCAAAAATTTTATAAACGGATTGGCATTTAATTACTGGTCTAGAAGACATATTCTCCTTAAAAATTTTTGATATAATATACCCTAGTATCTATACTTGTTTTTAAAAAACCTTTGGCTTCGCCTGACACTGTAATTGTTTCAGTCGTACCTTGCAAAGCTCTTATTGTATATTCTGCAAGACATTTATTTGCAGAACCATCCCATTTTACTGAAAACTTATCAATTTTATTTCCATTATCGGAATACAATTTCTTTGCTTCGTAGTCTGTAAGGTTTGCTCCTATCATTGCACGTTGGGTCACAATTTTAGTATTTTTACATACCGCCTCATATTCACTCTGTGATAACTTGTGGCCCTCGTTCCCTTCAAAAAAATTTAATCTACCTTTAGGAAGTGAAGCAATAACTGTTTCATTGTTTTCTCCAGTTTTGTTATCCTTTGCGGACTTATCGCTTACTCCAAAAAAAATATTTAAAATCATAAATGTTACAATTATTATTATTGTTAAACCAACAAGACCAACTATTTGCTTAAATTCTTCAGGAGATTCTTTATATTTTTTTAAATTATTTTCTAGTAACATTGTTCTGTCTAATTCGGCTCAACTAATTTTCCGTTTTTCCAAATACCTTTTCTAACTGTTCCATCTGCTGAAGTGAAAGTGCCTTGCCCATTCATTTCACCATCTCCCCACGTACCTATATATGTAGATCCATCAGGAAAAGTTAAAGTTCCCTGACCGTGCCATTTACTTTTTTGAAATTCTCCCTTGTATATGAATCCATTTGGCCAAGTTTCAGTCCCTTGTCCATGTTTATTGCTACCGCTCCATTGACCTGTATATGAAGTTAAATCTGTATAATTCCAAGTTCCAACTCCATTTTCACAGTCACCATCGGTACATCCGGTTGAACGTGTAAATCCTGTGTTAAAAAGCATTAAACCTAAAAATATATATAGAAGCAGTTTTTTCATATTTCTTGCCTATAAATTACACCAAAACTAAAAAAAAATCCCCCCTAGTTATTACTAGGGGAGATTATTAAAAGTTTAAGTTTACCAATAATTATTTAGTCCACTTTTTCCAAACTTTTTCGTTTTTCTTCAACCACGTTTTTGCAGCATCTTCGTGAGACATTTTATCAACGTCTACATAAGCTGCCATCGCACCAATTTGTGCCGTGTTAAACGATAGTTTTTTAAACATTTTTGCTGCGTCTGGATGAGTCTTAGTCCACTTTTCGTTAACTGCTTTTTTCAGATAACCGTCAGGTGAACCACATTTTCCATCTCCACCATCAGCTGGTCTGCAACCATCAAAGTATGGAGGGAATTTAATAAATGTAAAACCAGCACCATCTGTAAAGTTTGGTGTCCAGTTAAAAATTATAGTTCCTCTCTTTTCTTTTTTAGCTGCTACTAATTCTGCCCATAGTGCATCAGCACCACCAGCAAATTTAACCATCCATTTATCGCTAAGTCCTAAAGCTTCTAAACGCTGAGGCATTAAGTCTTGGTGCCAACTTTGTGGCCCTTCTAACCAACGACCTTTTCCACCAGAGTCTGGAGTTACGAAATTTTTCCAACACTTTTCAGACTTTAAAGCTTCCCAATTTGGTAAGCCTGGGCAATATTTTTCTACCCAGTTTGGATAACCCATATCTTCTAAAGTTCTTGCTTCATGGTCACCCCAATCTAGCAAGCCACCTTTATCACGAGCTGTGTCGAATGATTTACCGAAAGCAGATTGCCAAACTTCGTGTGATATATCGACATCACCGATACGAATTGACTCATATACTTTTTGAGAGTCTGCTGGAACGTATTCAACATTACCACCCATATCTTTTATAATTCCACCGATCACATGGGCCATTACCACTTGGCTTGACCAATTGTGAACTGGAATTCTAGTTGGTTTTTTACTATCAGCTGATGCATGCATCATACTGAAAGCAGCTACAACTGTAGCAACAACTAGCCCTTTTAACATTTTAATTATGTTCATAGTTTTTCCTCCCCATTAACACTAATTAATTAAAGTTACTTTAATTAACGAAAGTCTATGGTCTGTTATTTTGCGAGTCAATCTGAATTGCATACTTTTGTCACACCTAGTATAGTTCCTAAGTAATATGGAGAAAATTTTCACTAGTTTGGACATACGCGATCCAGGTCTTAGAACATTACCACCAGGAGTTGAGAGATATTTTGTTGAAGGTGGTGGCTTGTCAGTTTTAGAAGTTTTGCCAGAAGATAAACTAGAAATCATTAATGATGAAGGCAAACAAACCTGTGAAGTTATAGCTTTTAACTCTAAAGGCAAATGTGATTTGTCAATTTTAAACTTAAAAGAAAATGCTGATGCTGGTTTTTCAAAAAAAACAATTTCACAAGATGAAAAGATTTCGAAATTATTTAAACGTAAAAACATAGATCTCAATAAAGCAAAATCATCAATAATATTTGATAAAGATTGTCCTGTTGGTGAAAAAATAACTTTAAAGTCAAAAGACAAATGTACAGTAATGATAGCAGCTCCCGGCGAAGCTATGAATGTACACAATCAAAACCCTCCGACCGATTTAACTATTTTTTTGAATAAATCTAAATTTGAAGACAAAGAAGAACAATATGTTTTACCCGAGCCTCTTGGCGATGTTAGAGATGAGAAATTTATCAAAAGACGTACTGTTGAAACTTATGAAGTAAAAAAAGGAGAATATATTCAGATCATAGATACAGGCGGCAGACAGTGTTCGGACTTTTTAGCTTTTGATAAAGCAAAATTAGATAAAAGGATTGAAAGCATAATTGATTCTACAGGAACTCGTACATTTATGGGTTCTGCTTATCCTGGTCCTGGTTTGTTTTCCAAGTTTCTTGATGCATATCACGACCCAATGGTAGAGGTTGTTCGAGATACCGTTGGTAGACATGATACTTTTAACTATGCATGTACTGCAAAATATTATGAGGATATGGGTTATTTTGGCCACATAAATTGTTCAGAGAATTTTAATAAAGCTTTAAAAAAATATGAAGTAAAACCGAGAAAAGGGTGGACTGCCATTAATCTTTTTTTTAATACAAATATTAATCAATTAAATGTTGCATCCTTTGATGAACCTTGGTCAAGACCGGGAGATTATGTGTTATTTAGAGCCACAAAAGATTTAATCTGCGCTTCTTCAGCCTGTCCTTGTGATGTTGATCCAGCAAATGGATGGAATCCAACTGATATATTTGTTAGAACCTATCCTAAAGAACAAAAATATTCGAAAGCTATAGCGTTTAGAATGAAAGAAGACTCAAAACCTAAGTTGACTAAAGAAACTGGATTTCACAATAAAACTTCAAAACTCACTAGAAACTTTGTTGATTACAATGGCTATTGGTTAGCCAATAATTATACAAATTACGGTACCATTAACGAATATACAGCCTGCAGAGAAAAAGCTATTGCCATTGATCTTTCTCCGTTAAGAAAATTTGAAGTTGTGGGTCCAGACTCTGAAAATTTAATGCAATACGCACTGACTCGTAATGTAAAAAAACTCTCTATAGGACAAGTGAGTTATTCGGCTATGTGTTACGAAAACGGATGTATGATTGACGATGGAACAATTTTTCGTTTAGGCAAAGATAATTTTCGATGGATTGGTGGACAAGAGTATGGCGGCACATGGTTAAGAGAATTAGCTAAGAAGAAAAAATATAAAGTTTGGGTAAAATCTTCAACAGATCAAATTCATAACATTTCAGTTCAAGGACCGAATAGTAGAAAAATTTTAGAAAAATTTATTTGGACAGCGCCTGCACAACCAAAATTAAACGAACTTCAGTGGTTTAGATTTGCTATAGCCAGAATTGATGATCATATAGGAACTCCAATTATAGTATCTAGAACAGGATACACAGGTGAATTAGGATTTGAATTATGGTGTCATCCTAAAGACGCTTCTAAAGTTTGGGACAAAGTTTGGGAACATGGAAAAGATTTAGGAATAACCCCAATGGGTCTAG
Organism: uncultured Pelagibacteraceae bacterium; assembly: GCA_902554135.1. The sequence continues at coordinate 64,153 of CACDNJ010000001.1, forward strand.
AAGGTTTGGATATGGTGAGAATTGAAGCTGGATTAATTTTTTATGGATATGAATTTAATGATCAAGTAGATCCTTTTGAAGCAGGAATTGGATTTGCTGTACCACTAAAAACAAAAGAAGATGATTTTTGTGGTAAGGATGCTCTCAAAAAAAGAAAAGAATCTCCACAGAAAAAACTAGTTGGTTTGGAATTAATAGGAAAAGAGCAAGCTGTTAATGGTGACGGGGTACACGTGGGAAGAGCTACCGTTGGTGTAATAACTAGCGGCATGATATCCCCTGTGTTAAATAAGAACATTGCATTATGTAGAATGGATGTTAAATATTCTGATATAGGAACAGAAGTTGAAGTGGGCAAAATTGACGGTCATCAAAAAAGAATTGGAGCAAAAGTTGTTAAGTTTCCTTTTTACGATCCAGAAAAATTAAGAGTTAAATCATAATATGGCATTTCCTAAAAAAGCAAAATTTGTAATCATTGGCGCTGGCATTCATGGGTTAAGTACTGCTTGGCATTTGTCAGAAAAACTTAAGAAAAAAAATGGCAACGGTTCAGGTAACGATATAGTTGTTATTGATAAAAGCGGAATAGCATCAGGTGCGAGCGGAGTTGCTTGCGGTGTAGTTAGAAATAATTACTTTCAACCCGCCATGAGAGAACTCATGATGCATAGTGTTAAAGTTTGGGAAAGCGATCCAAAAAACTTTAGCTATCATCCAGTTGGTTACATGCAAATAAGTCCAGAGAGTATGCACAAAGATGTTGCAAGCATCTATAAACAACAAAAAGAAATTGGTTACGAATCTACATTTATTGAAGGAAAAAAAGATTCAGATGAATATATGAAAAATATTTTTCACGATTGGCAAGCTAAAGGTATTACTTCTGTGTTACATGAGAAAAGAGGAGGGTATGCAAATAATACTGCCTCTATTTATGGGTTAGCAAACAAAGCAGAAAGTTTTGGCGTTAGAATAATAACTGGAACTGAAGTTACAGGTTTTAAAAGAGGAAGTAATAGTAAAGCTGTAACGGGCGTTGTGACTGCAAAAGGAACCATTGATTGTGAGCAAGTAGTTGTAGCTGTTGGTCCATGGGTAAAAAGAATATGGGATAGACTTGAACTTCCTAAAAAAATTTCAATCAAAGATGAAAAAGGTAAAATACATAAAGATTATCCAATGTGGATATACTGGATGTTAACAGAAGGTGTATTGGGCGTTGACCCTAATCTTCAAAAAACCAATGATGGTAAAATGCCACCAGTAATCCATGTAGATAGTGATGCGCATTTATATTCTGATGTCGATGGATCTTTAATAACTGATAAAATGTGGGGCATATATTACAAACCAGATTTTAATTTTAAAGGAGTTCAAGGAGGGTCTGCTCCTTATAAAATAATTAGGCCAGTTGATGAAGTAAAAGTAGATCCTTATGGACCAGATTCCCCAGACTATCAAACGACAGATGAATTTGCTCATATGTGGTGCTCTGCTTTAGCTCATTGTCAAAAAAGATTTAAAGGTAAAATTAAATTTTATCATAAAGGTCCATCAGGAGGACTTGGGTGTTTTACACCAGATTCTTTTCCCATATTCGATAGATTTTGTGAGAATGTTTATGTAATCGCTGACTCTAACCATGGTTATAAAATGATTGGAGTTGGAGATTTAGTTTCTGATGAAATTTTAGGGAAGGAAAACTCACTTCTTAAACCATTTAGATTCAATCGATACGCGAAAGGTCAATTACATCCAGTATCTAGCAGTCCTTTTCCTTGGAGCTAAATCTAGACGAGTATTTGTTTTTCGGCTAACATATTTCAAATTTTATTAATCTTTGGGAGGGGGATTAGTTTATGACGGATCTAGAAAAACACGTTAACCAACCAGGACGTGATAAATTAGTTAAAAAAGTTAGAGAAAAAATTAACGAATTAGGAATTACATACATTTATTACCAATTCATATCTGTAACAGGACGTGTTGTTGGTAAAGGAATTCCCGCAGACCATTGGGAAAGAACTGCAGAAAAAGGTTTTCAATTAGTTTATGGATCTACAGCTAATTTATTTGTAGATAGACACAAAAATTATATCGGTTATGGCCCTGAAGCTATGGAGCTTGTTGGTATACCTGACCCTGAAACTTTCTGTCAATTACCTTGGGACAAAAGAATTGGAAGAGTTTTTGTCACATGTTTTAGAAACAGAGAAGAAAGAAAAAATCCAGGAGGACATTTAACTTCTGATTGTCGAGGAAATCTTAGAATATTTATGGATGAATTTCAGAAAAAACATGGATTAGAATTGAGAGTTGGAACTGAGCCTGAAATGATGTGGTTGACAAAAAATCCTGATGGGACCCCTACTGGATCAGGTTTTTCTAAACCATACTGTTATCACATTGATCAATTTGAGTCATTGAGACCTGTGTTTATGAAAGTAATAGAGTACGCTAAAGCCATGGGTTTAGATATGATACAAGGTGACCATGAAGATGCTCCAGGACAATTAGAACTTAACTGGACCTACGATAATGTTTTAAGAAACGCTGATAGACTTTCTACTTACAGACAAATTTGTGCGCAAGTTGCTAGAGAACATAATTTAATAGCATGCTTTATGACAAAACCATTTATGGGCGTATCTGCAAGTGGTTGCCATACAAACATGTCTTTATGGAAAGGTGGAAAAGTTGTAACAAACAAATTAGGTAATAAAAAATTACCTGGAGTAGAGGAAGTGTTTGGTTATGTTGAAGGAGGAACAAATACATTTATGCCTGATACTAAAGATATGCAACTACCAGGCAAAATTGGTTTACAGTCAATTGCTGGAATAATGGAACACTTACCGGCGTTAACTGCATTAGGATCTTCGACGGTTAATTCTTACAGAAGACTTTGGGACCAAGGTTTCTGGGCTCCTGTTTATGCAGATTGGGGATATCAAAATAGAACTTGTGGTCTAAGAGTATCAGCTCCTGGAAGATTTGAGTATAGATCGGTTGACTCTATGCATAATCCATATCTTTTAGGTGCAGCTATATTAAAAGCTTGTGATCACGGTATTTCAAAAAAACTAGTACCATCTAAGCCTGAATCTAGAAGTATGTACGAAGCTAAAAAAGAAGGTAAAGATGTCAAAAAACTTCCATTAAGTCTAGGAGAAGCTCTAGATAGATTAGCCGAAGATGAAGTTATTAAATCATCAATGCCAGATGAAATGTATAAAGTCTTTCACTGGTATAAAAATGACGAATGGGAAAAATTCTTAGGTGCCACGACCCAGTGGGATCTTGATACCTACTTGGATTGTTTACCATAGTCTAAAAGGGAAAATAAACTATGTGTGGAATAGCAGGACTAATTCATAGAGGAAAATCTTCAGATGTAGGAAAAGAACTACAAGATATGCTTCAAGCATTAAAGCATAGAGGTCCGGATTCTACAGGATACGCATTATATGGCGAAGGTAATAACCAAGGAGATTACATAATGCGTTTCAAGGTTGGAGAAAACGTTGCTGAGGGAAGTTCTGCGGTCAAAGAAGATAAATCAGTTTATGACAAAAGAAGAAAACAAGTAGATCAACATATTAGAGATCTTGGGGGAAACATTCTTAACGATCAACAGTTAACACCTTACTCATTTAGATATGTCATTAAATATGACAAGGACTTGATGGAATTTTCAAAAAAAATTGAAAGTGTTGAAATGGTTGAAATACTATCTATTGGAAAATCATTAGAACTTATAAAAGATCTCGGCGATGCGAAAGTGGTATCAAAAAGATATGGACTTGATAAAGTTAAAGGAACTCATGGTATAGGACATGCTAGGATGGCCACAGAGTCTGGTGTGGATATACGTTCAGCGCACCCTTTTTGGGGGTATCCTTTCAGCGATGTATCTGTAGTACATAATGGGCAATTAACAAACTATTGGAACAATAGAAGAGTACTAGAAAATAAAGGCATGCGATTTATGTCGGAATGTGATTCTGAATTGATTGCTGTTTTTCTTGCAGAAAAAATGAGAAAGGGCGCATCGCTAGAAGAAGGAATGAAAGAATCTCTATCAGGCCTTGATGGAGTTTTTACTTACTTTGTTGCGACAAAAGACTCATTAGGTATGGCTAAAGATACAATGGCCGCAAAACCTTTAGTATTATATGAGTCAGATGATTTAGTGGCCATGGGTTCAGAAGAAATTGCAATTAGATCTATATTACCACAAGAAATAGATACCTATGATCCATTTGATGGTGAGGTAAAAGTATGGCAAATTTAAAAACACCTACAAAAAAAACAAAAGCCCAATCAATGGGTATGCACACAGAAACTTTAACTGGAAAAACTCAGCAGAAATTTTTTAATCCAGACGAAGCAGAAAATTTCTTTTATTGGGGAACCTACGACGTAGATTTTAATAAAAGAACAGAAATTGACGTGAAAGATATGGACTGTAATGAAGCCAATAAAAAAATAGATTCTTTGATGAGCGAAGGTTACGGAACAATCGTAATTAAAAATCCTCAAGGAAAGCATAGTTTGGGTGTTGGAATATTAAATAAACTTAATTTGATTTTTGAGGGAAGTTTAGGTTATTTCGGAATTGGTTCAATAGATGGACCTATAGTCAGAGTTAATGGGCGTGTCGGATGGTCGTGTGCTGAAAATATGATGGCCGGCAAAGTAGTAATAGAAAAAAATGCTGGATCATGCTTTGGTGCTGCTATTAGGGGTGGAGATTTAGTTTGTAAAGGAAGTGTGGGCGCAAGAACTGGTATTGACCAGAAAGGTGGTTCAATAATTGTTGGTGGAGATGCTGGTGCATTTACAGGTTTTATGATGCAAAGAGGCAGAATAGTTATTTTGGGAGATGTTGGTATCAACCTTGGTGACTCAATGTATGATGGAACTATATATGTGGGTGGAAAAATTGGTTCTTTTGGTAGCGATGCTGTAAAAGCCTCTATGACAAAAAATGACATAGACTGGCTAAAAAGAAAACTTAAAGTAGCAGAAATTGGTAGTGATTTTGATGTTTCAAAAATGACAAAAGTAGTAGCTGGTAAAAAACTTTGGAACTATGACGCTTTGGAACCAACAGAGAAAAAAGGAGCTATATAATGGCAAAGAAAAAAGTTAATGGCAAAACAAATGGAAAAAGTCAGTTTGCAAAAAGAAACAAAAGTTTATTAGGTTATAATTCAATTTTTACACCTGAAGTTATTGACGACATACATATTAAAGCTCAATTAGGAAGATACAGAATGCGTGGAATGGCATTAATGAAAAAAATTCCAACATTCGATGATTTAGTTTTTTTACCAGGAACGCTAACAAGATTTGTAATTGAAGGTTACAGAGAAAAATGTGAAACAAAAACTATAATAGGACCAAGATGTGAGAATCCTATTGAATTAGATATTCCTGTTTATATTACTGGAATGAGTTTCGGAGCTCTTTCTTATGAAGCAAAAACTGCACTTGCAAGAGGAGCTACTATGGCGGGTTCAGCAACTTGTTCTGGTGAAGGTGGAATGATACCCGATGAAAGAAGATATTCAGAAAAATGGTTTTATCAGTGTATTCAATCAAGATATGGATTTAATCCTCATCACGCTCAGTTAGCTGATGGGATAGAAGTGTTTATTGGACAAGGTCAAAAAGTTGGTATGGGTGGGCATTTAATGGGTCAAAAAGTTACTGACCAAGTTGCAGAAATGAGATCTTTGCCGGCTGGTATTGATCAAAGATCACCGGCTCGACACCCCGATTGGTTAGGTCCTGATGATTTAGCATTGAAAGTTCAAGAACTAAGAGAATTAACTAAAAATAAAGTACCAATACAATTAAAACTTGGAGCAGCAAAAGTTTATGATGATGTGCGTATGGCCGCTAAGTGTGATCCAGATTCTATCTATTTAGATGGGATGGAAGGTTCAACCGGTGCAGGACCACATATTGCTGCAGCTAATACTGGAATACCTGGAATAGCAGCAATTAGAGAAGCTAGAAGAGCTCTTGATGACGTAGGCAAAACAGGGAAAGTAACTCTTATTTATGCTGGTGGTGTTAGAGATGGCGCTGATATGGCAAAAGCTCTTGCATTAGGAGCAGATGCAATCGCAATAGGTACAGGTGCCATGATTGCTCTAAACTGTAATAAAGAAATTCCTGAATCTAATTTTGAAAAAGAAATGGGAGTTCCCGCAGGTCATTGTTATCATTGTCATACAGGTCGTTGCCCTGTTGGTGTTGCGACTCAAGATCCGAAATTAAGAAAAAGGTTAAATCCTGATGATGCCGCAGTAAGAGTTTACAATTATTTACATACGATGACCTTGGAAGCTCAATTGCTAGCAAGAGCATGTGGAAAAACAAATATACATTCGTTAGAACCAGAAGATATGGCTGCATTAACCATGGAAGCTTCTGCGCTTGCGAAAGTTCCTTTATCAGGAACAAATCATACTGTAGGAGTTGACGACTTCCATAAAATTTAAAGGATCAGATATGGCAAAAAAGAAGAAAAATAAACAAACTACTAAAGGTCAGCTCGGTAAAAAAAAAGAAACGGCTAGAGAAAAAATGATAGGCCAAACTATTGGATATCGATATGATGTAAACTTATTGCCTGATTATAAAAAACTTACTCCTTTTTTAAAAAAATACATTGAACATATGGGTTGGGATGATCTTAATTGGTTAGAAGATGTACATATGGGTTATGAAGAAAATAGGCCTGCTGTCTTTGATAGAAATGCTAATGGCTGGGTAACTATACCTAAAAAAATTAAATTGCCAGATAATCAACAAGATAGAGATATGATTGCACGAGAGTTGCTAGTTAAGTTTCAAATGTCTCCAAATCATCCCCTTGTAGATTTAAAAAAAGCATACAGAAAATTTTAGTATTCACACAATCTTTGGTTGAAACAAAAACTAAAAGCATTGTCATATAACAATTCTACGTAGTTGTACTACTTGTCGCACCCAATACAATAATCTTCAAAAAGAGGAGGGAATATGACTGACGGATTAGATGCCTTAACTGTCATATTTACGGAATTTTACTACTGGATCACAGTAGTACTCATGTTTTTAATTCACGTGGGATTCTGTATGTATGAAGTAGGGGCTTCACGTTATAAACACCACCAACATACCTTAATGAAAAACACCATGCTGATACCTTTGGTAACAGTGACTTGGTTTTTCTTTGGTTGGTGGATTTATTGGGCTTTCCCAACTGGACCAGGTATTGCACCGTCAATAATGACGGAGAGTTCTGGTTTAATTTTAGGTGGAGGATTTGGAGCAAATGATGTTGCAAACCCTATGAGCTCAATAATGGCGATAAACTTAAATGATCACATAAATGGAGTGTTCTGGGCTGCGTTCTTACTATTTTCTTGGACAGCAGCTTCAATCGTTTCAGGAGCAATAATTGAAAGAATTACAACTTTTGCATTTGGTATTTTAGCAATTGCAATAGGTTCAGTATTTTGGACAATCGATGCTGCCTGGGGCTGGCACTTTGATGGTTGGATGGTCAAACTTTTAGGTTATCATGATGCGTATGCATCAGGTGTAATCCACGCAGTTGCTGGAGGTTTTGCTTTAGGTGTGCTTGCTGTTTTAGGCCCACGTATTGGAAAATTTTCATCTAGCGGAGAACCAAGAAACATTGGACCAAGAAACCCTTGGTTAGTTTCTATAGGACTGTTCTTAATTTATACAGGCTTCTGGGGATTCTACGCAGCGTGTAATATACCAATATTTGATCTTGGACCTGAGTACGGAATGGAAGGAGTAACATTCTATACTGCAACCAACATTTATATAACACCAACAACGCTTAGTGGTGTAACCATGAACTTCTTAATGTCCTTAGCTGGCGGTTTGTTAGCAGGATATTGGATTTCAAAAGGCGATCCATTCTGGACTTATTCAAGTGGACTAGCTGGTATCATCACCGCTTCTGCGGGTAACGATCTTTATCACCCAATACAATCAATGATTATTGCATCGATTGGAGTATGGGTTGCGTACAAAATGCATTACTGGGTTGAACGTAAGTTCAAAATTGATGATGCAGTTGGCGCAGTTGCCGTTCACGGATACGCAGGAGTTGTCGGACTTATAATATGCGGTTTCGTTCTATGGGGATATCCTTCATCAGGATATGGAGATGCTTACGCAGCGATCAACCCTATGGGAATGTTTATCGGAGCTATCATAATGTTCGGAGTTCTTGGTTTCTTACCAGGTTGGATCTTAGCTAAAATACTTCATGCATCAGGTAAATTACGTATACCTCGTGCAGTAGAGTTAGCTGGATTAGACTACAATATCATGGAGGCTGCTAAAAAAGATGAAAAAGCAGTTTCTTCATCAAGTAGATAGAAAGGAGAAATGACTTATGGCTACATTAACTAATTGGGTAGAACATCTAACAACTGATGTTGACCCAGCGACGGATGGAATACAGGTTGCCGGGGAAATTTATCCTATGGTTGGAACCGAAGGATGGTTGCTTTTGATTGGTATCATTTTCTGGTTAGCATGGCATTTTGCAACTGGCTCTGGAGAGGCAGAGGAGCAAAGCAAGTTAGCTAAGAAATCACCGGGACCAAACGCTCATAAAAATAATATACCTGAGTGGTAATCTGAAATATTAAAAAATTGGGCGCTAATTTATTTAGCGCCCTTTTTTATTTTAAAGGTTATGGAAAACGAAGATAAAAATAAAAATCAAAGACCATCTAGAATGATTAATATAGCTTTTCCCAAAGCTAAGTATGGTTTGTATATAGCTATATTTATTATTGCTATGGTTTTGTTAATACTTTACAGAGATTTAATATTATAAATAATAAATTTTATGGCTAAAGATTTATCAAAAATAGCAAAACAAAAAAAAATTAAATATTTTTTAATTAGTTTTGTTGATTTATTTGGAGTTTTAAGATCAAAATTGGTTCCAACAGAAGCAATTAAAGATATGCAAACAAGCGGAGCAGGTTTTGCAGGTTTTGCTACATGGTTAGATATGACTCCAGCAGACTCAGATATGTTTGCTATTCCAGATCCTGAAAGCTTAATTCAACTTCCCTGGAATAAAGAAGTTGGTTGGTTGGCATCAGATCTGTGGATGGGAGGCAAGCCTGTTGAAGCATCACCAAGAGTAATGTTGAAAAAACAAATTAGCAGACTGTCTAAAAAAAATATGGTTTTAAAATCCGGTGTGGAATCAGAATACTTCTTAGTCAATTCTGAAGGAACCGCCATAGCAGATTTGCGAGATACACAATCCAAACCTTGTTATGACCAATCCGCATTAATGCGCCAATACTCTCTGATAAAAGAGATCTGTGATTCAATGATTAAATTAGGTTGGGGTCCTTATCAGAACGATCATGAGGATGCCAACGGTCAATTTGAAATGAATTGGAATTATAGTAACAGTCTAACTACAGCAGACCGCCACGTATTTTTTAAGTTTATGGTTAAAACAATCGCAGAAAAACATGGTTTAAGAGCAACTTTTATGCCTAAACCCTTTGAGAATCTAACCGGAAACGGTTGTCACGCACACGTATCTTTATGGAGCGGGAATAAAAATTTATTTTTAGACAAAGGAGACAGGTTGGGACTCACAAAGTTAGCTTATAGTTTTTTAGGAGGTATTCTGTATTCTGCAGAAGCACTGAGTGCTTTTTTTAATCCTTCAATTAATAGCTATCGTAGAATAGATGCACCTGCTCCTACTTCAGGAGCATCTTGGTCACCAAGTAAAATATCTTATACAGGAAACAATAGAACTCACATGATCAGAATACCGGATCCCGGACGTTTTGAATTACGTTTGATGGATGGATCGGCCAATCCATATCTTCTTCAAGCTGGAATTATAGCTTCAGGAATTGACGGAATGGAACAAAAACGTGATCCTGGTCAACCTTTATTTATTAATATGTATACGGAGGGAGACAAGTATCCAAACTTAAAAAAACTTCCATCAAACTTAGAACAAGCTCTGGAACACCTTGGTAACAGCGAAGTTTTATTGTCAGCTTTTGGTAACAAAAATATAGAAAGTTATTTAAAACTAAAAGAGCAGGAATTGAAAGATTTCAATTCTAAAGAAAGCTTTTCAAAAAAAGATTCAATAACTGAATGGGAAAAACTAAACACTTTAGATTGTTAGATCCCAGTGTATCCAAATTCTAAGGCAGCATCAGTAACATGATGATAAAATGTTTCACCAAAACTTCTTAAGGCTAACAAATTGAATGTGTCCGGATTATTATTAACACAATCAACCACTATAGTAATTCCATTAAAAACTGTTCCGGCACAATTATTTACTTGAATCTCGTTAATATTAATCGGACATCCTTTTTTTAAAACTTCCTTTGCTTGAAGACCTTTTATTTGTATTACAGCTCTTGAGTGCGAAATATCCGTAACGGCAAAATTTTCATTATCACACTTATCTTTAATACTGCTAACGATATTTTTTTTACTGGATATAATTAGCCAAGTTCTTGGAGCATTCCAGAGAACTCTTGTTTCTTTATTCATTGTTGCTTTTGGACTTTCTAAAGGCAGATCTAAATCTCCTATCTTAATAGTACTAGGTTGAATTTTTGATTTTTTATATTGAACCAATTGAATTATTTTTAAATTTTTTACTTCAGAAATTTGAAGTAAATTTTTTATATCTTTTTTATGATAATTTCCAAAACGACCTTTTTTGTGAATATGTTCTAGGGAAGTTACAGTTACAGTTGTCATGATCTTACCCTTTCTCCTTTAGGATCAACATAATGTGAAGAAACTATTTCTACCTCGATACTTTTGTTTTTTAATGGTGAAAGGGCGTAAAGCTTTTCTCCTATTCTTTTTTTTCCTTCTTTAATAATAGCTAAAGAAAAAGGATTGTTATATTCAACACTCCAACAAGAAGCTGATATGTGCCCAAGTTTTGGGTTGGGTAAGGCAGCATTTTTATCTTTAACTAAATGGGATCCTTCTGGGATCATAGTTTTTTTATCTACAGGTATTACGCCAACAATTTTTTCTCTATCGGGGTTTAAAAATGCCTCTCTATTTAAAGATCTTTTTCCAACAAAATCTTTTTTCTTGCTTAACATGCCTTCAAGAGAAAGGTCAGCCGGAATTGTTCTTCCATCAATTTCTGATCCTGCCACGTGCCCCATCTCTATTCTTAATGTTGAAAGAGCTTCTGTACCGTACGGCTGTATGCCCATGGTTTTTCCTAATTCCATTATTTTTTTCCACATAAAAATTCCATGATCGGATTCAACGTTAATTTCGTAAGCTAATTCACCAGAAAATGAAATTCTAAAAATTCTTGCTGGAACTTGGAATAATTTTTCCTCTTTGAATCCCATAAATGGAAGGCCTTCATTGGAAACATCTATTTTAGGAAAAAGTTTTTTTAATAATTCTCTTGATTTAGGACCAGCTACTGCCGCTCCTGCCCATTGTTCAGTTGTTGATAAGACATTTACATTTAATTCAGGCCAAACCACTTGTAAATAATATTCTAAATGTGCCAAAACATTTACTGCTTGCGCGGTTGTTGTCGTCATATGAAAATGATTTTCCGAAATTCTAGTTGTTGTTCCATCATCAAAAACAATTCCGTCTTCTCTTAACATCACGCCATATCTTGCTTTTCCAACTGGGAGCTTCATCCAAGCATTTGTGTAAACTCTATTTAAAAATTCTGCTGAATCAGGACCTTTTATGTCTATTTTACCTAACGAAGTAACATCGCAAATTCCAACATTTTTTCTTACATTTGTGGCTTCTCGTTTTGCAGCATCCTGTAAAGTTTCATTTCCCTGTTTGTAATAACGAGGTCTTAACCAAAGGCCAGCATCAACAAATACCGCATTATTTTTTTCATGCCAAGAATGCATCGGAGATTTTCTTGTGGGTCGGTAATGTTTTCCTACTTCTCTTCCTACAATTGTTCCAATTGTAACCGGCGTATAAGGAGGTCTAAAAGTAGTATGTCCAACTTCAGGTACAATTTTATTCTCTATATTTGAAACTAATTGCAATCCATTTAAGTTACTTGTTTTTCCTTGATCTGTGGCCATACCAAGCGTTGTATACCTCTTTACATGTTCAATAGATCTAAATCCTTCCCTTATAGCTAGTTCTATATCAGAAACGTAAACATCATTTTGAAAATCCACACATCTTTTGTGGTTTTGTTTTTCTGGTAACGGCATACACCAAAATTTTTCATGATTACCATAGCTTTTTTCATTAGACGTCGGAGGATCGATTTTTATATCTTTTTTAGTTAGCTTGTTTGATACCTCAAATCCCTTATTGAAACCATCCTCTAATGATTTTTTCAAAGTAAAAGATCCGTTCGCAGATCCCACTGCAGTTTCATTTTGACGTGATTGATTAGGTATAAATGCACTAATCATCTCATCAAATTTTAATTTATTTCCAGATTGTGATGATAGATGTACCGTAGGAGTCCAATTTCCTGAAACACACACGCAGTCACAAGGAATATTTTCTAAATTCTCATAACCAGATTTATCATTATTTAATTTACCGACTACAGCTGAGTTTACTCTCAAATAACCTTTTGTATTGGCTACTGCATGAGAAAATTTAATAGCGATATCCAAATCTTTTGCTTCTTTGACTACTGTACTTTCTGAATCTTTTCTAACATCAATAACTAATGGATTAACTCCATTTTTTTTAAACTCTATTGCTGTGTCATAAGCACTATCATTGTTAGTAAAAATAATTGGTTTTTTTCCAACTAAAACACCGTATTTTTTTATATATTCTTTTGCTGCTGACGCTAATAGTATTCCTGGTCTATCATTATTTCCAAAAACCAAAGGTCGTTCTATCGATCCTGTTGAGACCACAACCTCTTTTGCTCTTATGTACCAAAGTTTTTGTCTCGGCGTATATTTATTTGGAGATTCAATATGATCCTTTGTTCTTTCAAACATCACCATCATGTTATGATCGTAATATCCAAAAACTTGCGATCTGCTTTTAACAACTACATTAGGCATTGATTTTAGTTGTTCTATTGTTTCATCAGCCCATTCCTTTCCTGTTTTATTTCCAATAGTGACTTGATCAGTAAGCAGACTTCCTCCAAATTTTGATTTGTCTTCTGCCAAAATAACCCGTGCTCCATTTTTTGCTGCAGCCAAAGCACTTGCTAGTCCAGAAGGACCTGAACCTACGATCAAAACATCGCAATGTTCAAACTTGTGTTCATATCTGTCAGGATCTGGTTTTAAAGGAGCCACACCTAAACCAGCAGCTTTTCTTATAATAGGTTCATAAATTTTATGCCAAAAGCTTTTTGGCCACATAAAAGTTTTGTAATAAAATCCAGCTGGAAAAAATTTACTTAAAAAATTGTTTATTGCTCCGAAGTCGAAAGATACAGATGGCCAACAATTCTGGCTTTTTGCAACTAATCCTTCAACTAATTCAACTTCTGTTGCAACGGCATTAGGTTCAGTTTTTGCTCCGTCATACAATTGAACTTTAGCATTAGGCTCATCTTCTTTAGACCCTATAAAACCTCTTGGTCTATGATACTTAAAACTACGACCAACCAAATGAATTCCGTTTGCTAACAAAGCCGATGCTAACGTATCACCTTCATACCCAAAGTATTTTTTTCCGTTGAATTTAAATGAAATACTTTTTTTTCTATTGATATAACCTTCTTTATCTAATCTATATTTTTGTGTCATAAAAAGATTATAATTCCTCAGTTAATTTGGCTGTTTTAAAAATTTCATGACTTGATGTGTCTCTTAAGACTTTAAACCACTGTCTACATCCAGCTACATGATGCCATAATTCCGAGTGTTTACCCCTTGGATTATCTCTAAAATAAATAAAATTATCCCAATCTTTATCTGAAACTTCTTTTCCTAGTTCTGGTCTTTTTGCATTTAAGTCTCCCCCGTAAGAAAATTCATTTTGTGATCTTAATCCGCAATGAGGGCATTTAATTTCTAACATTTATTATCCTATCCAAGTTTTTGTTCCCAAGCCTTTTTCATCAATAAGATGGCCTGTATTAAATCTATTAAGCCTATATTTTGAACTTAGTTCATGAACTTCATCTTTTGCAATTGTGTAGGCAAAAGTCCATCCAGAAACCGGTGTTGCTTTAAATCCTCCGTAACACCATCCACAATTTAAATAAACACCATCAATATGAGTTTTGTCGATGATAGGGGAACCATCCATAGACATATCCATGATACCACCCCATGTTCTTAACATTTTTAATCTACTTAAATTAGGAAACATAGCTACACCTTCTGTTAAAACATGTTGAAGGGTAGGGAGATTTCCTCTTTGGGCATAACTATTATAACCGTCTAAATCTCCACCCATAACCATTTCACCTTTGTCAGATTGACTACAATAAAAATGACCAGCACCAAAAGTTACTACATGGTCAAGAAAAGGTTTTACCGGTTCCGAAACACAAGCTTGAAGAACATGAGACTCTATAGGTAATTTCATATTTAATTTTTCAGCCAGCAACGATGTGCTTCCCGCAACACACAATCCAACTTTTTTTGTTTTAATACTTCCTCTAGAAGTTTGAACGCCTTGCAGTTTTCCATTTTGAACATCAAAGCCTGTAACTTCGCAGTGTTGGATGATATCTACACCCATAGAATCAGCTTGTCTTGCGTAACCCCATGCTACAGCATCGTGTCTTGCTGTTCCTCCTCTTGGCTGCATCAATCCTCCAAAAATTGGAAAACGTGCTGACTCAGAAAAATCTGCAAATGGAATCATCTTTTTCAATTGATCTCTTCCTAACATAACGGCATCAATACCATTCAATCTCATCGAATTACCTCTACGATAAAACACATTCATTTGTGCATCTGAATGTGCAAGATTAATAATTCCTCTAGGCGAGTACATTACATTATAGTTTAATTCCTGGGACAGGTTTTCCCACATTTTCATTCCATGCTCATAAAAAAGGCCGTTAGGATCAAACATGTAATTGGATCTAAGAATTGTTGTATTTCTTCCAACATTTCCTCCTCCCAACCATCCTTTTTCTAATACAGCAATATTGGTAATCTTATGTTCTTTGGCCAAGTAATATGCAGTAGCGAGACCGTGTCCACCAGCTCCTATAATTACGACATCATATTCTTTTTTGGGTTCAGAATCTTTCCATGCAACCTCCCAGTCTTTATGGTTGCTAAATGCATTTTTAATTAAACTGAAAATAGAATACTTTTGCATACAATTAATCTTATATAACCCTAGTAAATTGTAAAAGACCTTAATTACGACCGTCTTTTTTAACTAAACAAAGAGGATAAAAAGTCTACAATCTAATAATGGATATAAATGTATTCCTAGCAGTTATTTTTGCAGCCTTTCTACATGCATTGTGGAATAGCATGGTTAAATCTCACAACGATAAGCATGTGGCCGTTGCTGCAATTGTTTTGGGGCACGTTCCTGCGTCTATAGTTATTATTTTTTTGGTACCAATGCCTACCATAGAGAGCGTACCCTACATTATAGCAAGCGCAATCATCCATCAGGGCTATCAATGGTTTTTGCTTACAGCTTACAGGTATGGAGATTATACAAGAGTTTATCCTATTGCGCGTGGAACAGGACCCGTAGTTGTTACAATTGTTTTACTATTATTTTTTGGAGTGAAACTAAGCATTTATGAATTATTAGGTATAATTATAATTTCTCTTGGAATCTTAAGTATAAGTACTCAAGATCGGCATTCGTTTTTTCCATGGATAGCACGTAAAAATGCCAAGGCAATTACTTTTGCTTTATTGACCGGATTATTCATTGGAGGATACTCCATAGTTGATGGTTATGGAGCAAGAGCTAGTTTTTCTCCTTTGAGCTTTATGGGTTGGTCATTTGTTGTTAATGCTTTACTTTTTCCGATGCTTTTAAAAATTATGAACAAACCAGATGTTGTTAAAAGAGTTTTTAGTGAAGCTAAATTATTATTTTGGTTTGGCGGAACTATCTCATATATAGTTTATGGAATTGTTGTATGGGGATTTACTCAGGCCCCTATACCTTTGGTTAGCGCTTTGAGAGAAACAAGCGTAATCATAGCTCTCTTAATTGGAACAGTCTTTCTTAAAGAACGTTTTACAATTCTTAAAACTTTATCTGTTTTGATTATTTTTTCAGGTGTTGTTCTACTTAAATTTTTTTAAAAAAGACCTTCTATTTCACCTTTTTCGTTCAATTTAATAGAGTCAGCAGCAGGAACTCTTGGAAGCCCAGGCATAGTCATGATCGATCCACAAACAACAACTACAAACTCCGCGCCACTTGATAATCTAACTTCTCTAATAGGCAAAATGTGACCTGAAGGAGCTCCTTTTAACTTAGGATCAGTTGAAAAACTATATTGAGTTTTTGCAATACAAACCGGAAATCTTCCAAACCCAGCTTGTTCTATTCTTTTGACCTGTTCTTTGATTTTTTCGTCTACTTCAATTCCTTTCGCTTTATAAATTTCTTTTGCAATTTTTTCTATTTTTTCCAGGATAGGAGTTTCGTCAGAATATAGATATTTGAATTTATTTTTTTCGCTTTTCTTACATAATTCAACTACATTATTAGCTAAATCTTTTGTTCCATTTCCTCCATCCGCCCAATGTTTGCAAAGACTTACTTTAACACCAACTTTTGAACAGTGCTCTTCAATAATCTTAACCTCTTTATCTGTATCTGTAATAAAATGATTTATTGCTACCACAACTTCTAAACCAAACTTTTTTATGTTTTCAATATGTCTTTCAAGATTAGGAAGACCTTTTTTAAGCGCTTCTACATTTTCTTTTTTAAGATCATCTTTTTCTACTCCACCATGCATCTTTAAAGCTCTTATTGTTGCAACAAGAACAACGCAGCTAGGTTGGATCCCTGCTTTACGGCATTTAATATCTAAAAACTTTTCAGCACCAAGGTCAGCACCAAAACCAGCTTCTGTAACAACATATTCGGATAATTTTAAAGCAGTTTTTGTTGCAAGTATGGAGTTACATCCGTGTGCAATATTTGCAAACGGACCTCCATGAATAATCGCAAGATTATTTTCAAGAGTCTGAACTGCATTAGGTCTGATTGCTTCTTTTAGTAATACCGTCATAGGCCCATGGGCCTTTAGATCTTTTGCATAAACAGGTTTTTTATCTTTTGTGTAAGCAACCGTAATGTTTCCTATCTTTTTTTCTAAATCTTTTATGCTATTTGATAAGCAAAAAATTGCCATAACTTCTGATGCAACAGTAATATCAAAACTATCATCTCTCGGGACGTTGCTTTTTAATTTTTCAAGATTAATTTTTATTTTTCTAAGTCCACGATCATTCAAATCAACAACACGTTTCCAAACTATATTTTCAGGATCTATATTTAATTTATTTCCCCAATAAATATGATTATCTATTAAAGCTGATAAAAGATTGTGAGCAGAAGTTATTGCATGAAAGTCGCCGGTAAAATGTAAATTAATTTGTTCCATAGGCACAACTTGAGCATAACCTCCTCCAGCAGCCCCACCTTTCATTCCAAAAGAAGGTCCTAAACTAGGCTCTCTTAAACAGACAATCGATTTCTTTCCAATCTTATTTAAACCATCACTTAAACCAACAGACGTTGTTGTTTTTCCTTCTCCTGCAGGAGTAGGCGTTATAGCTGTTACTAGAATTAAATTACTTTTTTTTTCTTTTAATTTGTCAATATACTCAAAATTTAATTTTGCCATGTGTCGACCCATAGGACTAAAAGAAAAAGGATCATCAGGCACATTGAATTTTCCAAGCACATCTCCAATAGGTTTTATCTTGGCAGCTCTTGCAATTTCAATATCAGATTTAATTTTACTCATCGGCACTCCTATACATAAAAAACAAGATTATGTATACAAATTATTAATTATTTTCAATTTTGTGTTGTTACTCAAAAGTTCGCTTTCAATGAATTCTTTAATGCTCGGATCACTAGTTTTAAACAATCCAAACGGATAAGGTTCAGGAATTAAGATCTTTCCTACAACCTTTTCTTTGTAAGTAATTTCACTTAAGGCAGGGATATTTCCTTGAAAGGAAATGGGAAGAAGTGTTTTTCTCATCTTATTTTTCAACTTCATTCTTGCAGTGTTTTCTTGCCCTACATAACATCCTTTTTTAAAATCAATAGCATTTAACTTTTCAAAATTACATTCTAGACCAAATATTTTATCTTGAAGTTTATTGGTGTTAATTTGAGGAACACCAAGTTTGTGACTTAATTCATAATATTTTTTTGAATCTCCAGAATTTAAACCAAGTTTTTTAAGAGAAAGATTCAATTTTTCTAAATTAGCAATTAATCTTCCTCCCAACTTTTTTGCTCTAGGATCTAAAGCAACCGTATCATCGTTGTATTTTAATGTATTTCCTTCAACGTCTTTGGAATTTTTTAGAGTTAAAAATTTTTCCCTACTAATAACCGCAACCTCAAACTCATTACTCAGATTTAATATCTCGATTTTAGAATTAAGCTTATAGACGTTTAATCTTTCAATTAATTGATTTATCTGATTCTTTTCACAATCTAAAAAGTAACCCTGCTTGTGTTTGATGATAATAAAATCAAACAAATATTTGCCTTGAGGCGTAAGTAAGGAAGCAAAACAACTTAAGGTATCACTGACCTTGTTAATATCGTTAGTTACAATATTTTGTAAAAACTCTTTAGCATCTTCTCCGTTGATGTAGATGATGCCTCTATCTTTCAAAATAAATATTTGACCTTTTTCCATATTTGAAGTTTATATTGTATAATAATTTTAACAAAATATGTCTGATAACTATAGTCTCATTATAAAGAACGGATCTTGTTATATTGGGGGAAAATTTCAGAATACTGATGTAGCTTTATCAGGAAGCAAAATCAAAAAAATAGGAAAAATTAGTTTAAATAACGCCAAAGTTATTGATGCATCTGGAAAAATTGTTTTGCCGGGAGTAATTGATACCCAGGTTCATTTTAGGGAACCAGGTGCAAACGATGCTGAAAATTTAGAGAGCGGTAGTAGAGCAGCTGTAGCAGGAGGTGTTACATCAGTGTTTGAAATGCCAAATACTAACCCTCCCACATCTACCTTTAAAGAATTTAATAATAAGCTTAGTGCAGCAAAAAATAGAATGTTTTGTAATTATGCTTTTTATTTTGGTGCAACCCCAGATAATATGAAAGAACTTGCTTCGGTCAATACTCTCGAAGGATGTTGTGGGGTAAAACTTTTTGCAGGATCTTCAACAGGAAATCTTTTAGTGAGCAAGGAAAAAGATATAGAAAAAGTTATATCCAATAGTAGCAAGATTATCTCGGTTCACTCAGAAGATGAAAATATTTTATTATCCAGAAAAAAATTTATTAAAGAAGGAGATGTTTCTTCACATCCTGTTTGGAGAAATGAAGAATGTGCACTTGAATCAACAAAAAGGGTAGTAGGAATTGCGGAAAAGTATAAAAAGAAAATTCACATTCTTCATATAACAACTAAACAAGAAATAGATTTTTTCTCTAAAAAAAGAGATAACGTAACCTTCGAGATTACACCTCAACATTTAACTTTATTTGCACCAGATTGTTATGAGAAACTTAAAACCTTTAGTCAAATGAATCCACCTATAAGAACAAAAGACCATCACGATAAGCTTTGGGAAGCAGTTAAAAATTCTTTGGTTAGTACTATAGGATCTGATCATGCTCCTCATACAAAAGAAGAGAAGAATAGAAAATATCCTTTATCTCCATCTGGTATGCCAGGCGTTCAAACTCTACTCCCGGTAATGCTTGATCATGTGAATAAGGGAAAATTAAAAATAGAACAATTGATTAAATTAGTTTGTGAAAATCCATGTGATCTATTTGGTATTAAAAACAAAGGTTACATAAAAGAAAATTATGATGCTGACTTAACCATAGTGGATATGAATAAAGAGGTTGTCATAAAAGATAGTTGGATCGAGAGCAAATGCGGATGGACACCTTTTAACAATTACAAAGTCAAAGGATTTCCAGTAGCAACAATTGTTAATGGTGAAATTGTTATGGAAAATAATAAAATTATATCAACTGCAAAAGGAAAACCCTTAACCTTTTAAAACATTATTATCTTTAAGGTCTTTTTTAATCTCATCTAAAATAGCTGGATCATCAATTGTTGGTGGTACTTTATAAGTTTCTCCATCAGCTATTTTTCTAACTGTACCTCTTAAAACTTTTCCCGACCTTGTTTTTGGAAGTCTTTTTACAACAATCGCTAATTTAAAAGCGGCAACTGGCCCAACTTTTTCTCTTACCAAAGCTACACACTCTTTTGTAATTTCTTTGTTGTCTCGATCTACTCCAGCCTTTAAAGCTATTAGTCCAATAGGGAGCTGTCCTTTTAATTTGTCAGCAATTCCTATAACAGCACATTCGGCAACATTTTTATGTTCAGCCAAAACTTCTTCAATAGCACCTGTTGAAAGTCTATGACCAGCTACATTAATGATGTCGTCAGTTCTAGACATAATCCAAACATAACCATCCTCATCAATATGTCCGGCATCATAAGTTTGATAGTAGCCAGGATAAGTTGACATATAAACTTTTTTATATCTTTCATCAGCGTTCCATAAAGTTGGAAAAGTTCCTGGAGGCAAAGGCAACTTAACAACTATATCTCCCATTTGACCTCTCTTAGCTTCTTTGCCTTCATTATTAAGAACTTTTAAATCATAACCGGGGACAGGTTTAAACGCAGAACCATATTTAGTTGGAAATTTTTCTATCCCAGCACAATTTGCACTAATAGCCCAGCTCGTTTCAGTTTGCCACCAGTGATCAATCACAGGAGCATTTGAAAGCTTTTCAAACCATTTAATGGTATCTGGATCCGCACGTTCTCCAGCTAAAAACAAAGTGTCGAACTTAGACAAATCATATTTTTTAAAAAATTTTCCTTCAGGATCTTCTTTTTTGATTGCTCTTATTGCTGTAGGAGCGGTAAATAAAGATTTTACTTTGTGTTCAGAAATTATTCTCCAAAAAACACCAGGGTCCGGAGTTCCAATTGGTTTTCCTTCAAATAAAATAGTTGTGCATCCATGAAATAATGGAGCATATACAATATAAGAATGTCCAACAATCCAACCTATATCGCTGGCTGACCACCACACATCGTTAGGATCTATGTTATAAATATTTTTCATAGTCCACTTTAGAGCAACGATGTGACCACCTATATCTCTTACAATTCCTTTTGGTAAACCAGTTGTTCCCGATGTATAAAGAATATAAGCGTAATCGTTTGCATTCATTTTTTCACATTCAGTCGGTTTAGCTCCTTTTAAAGCTTCTTCCCATGTAATATCTATTTTTGGATTAAGTTCTGCTTTGTCTTTTTCTCTTTGAAAAATTATACATTTGTTTGGTTTGTGTTTTGCAATTTCAATAGCTTTATTTAGTAAAGGTTTATAGCGAACAGTTCTTCCAGGTTCGTATCCACAAGAAGCTGAAACAATAATTTTTGCTTTTGAATCATCGATTCTACTTGCTAATTCATTTGCTGCAAAACCTCCAAAGACAACTGAGTGAACTGCTCCAATTCTACCGCAAGCTAACATGGCAATTACCGCCTCAGGTATCATTGGCATGTAAATTATAACTCTATCTCCCTTGCTTATTCTTTGATTTTTAAGTGCACCTGCAAAAACAGATACTTTGTCTCTTAGTTCTTTGTAAGAAAATTTATTTTTTGTTCCAGTTATTGGACTATCATAGATTATAGCCGTTTTGTTTCCACGACCTTTATCGATGTGAAAATCTAAAGCGTTGTAACAAGTGTTTGTGATACCGTCTTCAAACCATTTATAAAAAGGAGGATTAGATGAATTTAGTATTTTTGAAGGTTTTTTATACCAAAAAATGTCATCAGATATTTTTTTCCAAAAAATTTCCCTATTCTCTATAGATGAATCATAGGCTTTTTCGTATTTTCCTGACAAACCAGATACCTCCTAAAACGCGTTTTTTTTTTATATTATCCCCAAAAAAAAACAAAAAAGCTAATAAAATCAACGCTTTTTACTAAAAAAAAAGCTTCAAATTAACTTTCTTATTGGGTAACTTCTCGGCACGTTCAAGGATAGAGGGAGATACTCAAGCTTTGAACGGTTTAAATTTAAACTAATAAAAAAAGAAAACTAAACGAAAGGGAGGTTTTCATGAAAAAACTAAGTATGATTGCACTAGCTGTTCTTGCATTCTTCGGAATCACAAGCTCAGCTAACGCTGCTACTGCTATCCTAGCTACTAACGATTTCGTAGGAATTACGTTCTGGTTAGTGTCTATGGGGATGCTAGCGGGAGCTGTATTCTTCTTCTTAGAAAGAAATACAGTTGCTGCATCGTGGAGAACATCTGTAACAGTTGCTGGACTAATCCAGTTTATTGCATTTGTTCACTACTTATACATGAGAGACATTTGGGTGAATACAGGAGATACTCCAACAGTATACAGATATATTGATTGGTTAATCACTGTTCCACTTCAAATTGTTGAATTCTATTTAATCTTAGCTGCTGTTAGAAAAGTTCCAGGATCTATGTTCTGGAGATTGCTAATAGCTTCATTAGTAATGTTAGTCGGTGGTTACCTAGGTGAAGCCGGTTACATCCAAGAATTTGTCGGTTTCATAATTGGAATGGCAGGTTGGATATACATTCTATTTGAAATCTTTTCTGGAGAAGCTGGAAGAGCAGCCGCAAAAGGTGGTAACAAAGCTGTAGCCACTGCTTTTGGAGCTATGAGAATGATAGTTACAATTGGTTGGGCAATTTACCCATTAGGTTACGTATTTGGTTACCTAGCTGGTGGAATTGACACTAACACGTTGAACATCATCTATAACTTAGCTGACTTCGTTAACAAATTAGCATTTGGTCTAGTTATCTGGGCTGCTGCTATGCAGAATACTTCTCTATCTAAAAGATAATAATAGATAGTTAATTATTTAAAATAGGGCGAGTTTTATAACTTGCCCTATTTTTTTTTGTACCTATATTAACTAAATGCCGAAAATTACTTATATAGATTCTTCTGGAAATAAGAGAACAATAGAAGTTGTTAAAGGTCTATCAGTCATGGAAGGGGCTGTTCAGAACAAAATTCCAGGCATAGATGCTGATTGTGGTGGAGGTATGGCATGTGCGACGTGCCATGTTTACGTCAAAGAAGAATGGTTTAATAAACTACCAAAGGCGGAAGACGCCGAACAAGACATGATTGATATGGCATTTGAACCAAAAAAAAATAGCAGACTTAGTTGTCAGTTAATAGTTTCTGAAGAATTAGATGGGTTGATTGTTACTACTCCATCCAAACAAACTTAAAGATGATAAAAACAGATGTTGTAATAGTAGGTGCGGGACCTGTTGGGTTGTTTGCGGTGCACCAACTAGGAATAAATGGATTAAAATCCGAAGTTATTGACAATTTAGATAAAGCAGGAGGTCAATGTATTGAACTATATCCAGACAAACCAATTTATGACATTCCCGGAATTCCAGTTTGTACAGGCGAAGAATTAACAAAAAATTTAATTAAACAAATAGAACCCTTTAAAACAAATTTTCACTTAAATGAAAGGGTTCAAGAAATATCTAATGAAAATAATAATTGGGTAATTAAAACAAGCAAAAATAAAGTTTTTATTTCTCCCAACATCATTATTGCTGGAGGAGTAGGATCTTTTGAACCAAGAAAATTATCGTTAAAAGACGCAGAAAAACATGAAGGTAAAAATATTTTTTATTCTGTTAATGATAAGAATAAGTTTAAGGATAAAAAAGTTTCAATTTTTGGAGGAGGAGATTCAGCATTAGATTGGGCTTTAGAGTTATCAAAAATTTCTAGAGTTACATTAATTCACAGGAGAGATGAATTTAGAGGAGCCTCTCATACTGTACAGGAAATAAGAAAGTTATCAAAAGCAGGAAAACTAATACTTAAAACTAAGTACCAATTATCCTCTATTGAAGGAGATAAAAATATAAAATCTATAACAATTAAACATGAAGAAGGAAAAACGGAAAAAATAGAAACAGAATGTATCTTAGGTTTTTTTGGACTAATTATGAAATTAGGTCCTATAGCAGAATGGGGACTTAATATGGATAAAAAAACAATACAGGTAAACACAGAAAATTTTGAAACAAACAAAAAAGGTATATTCGCCATAGGCGATATTTGTACTTACCCAGGAAAACTTAAACTAATATTGTCAGGATTCCACGAGGCAGCTTTGGCATCGGTAGAATGTTTTAAAAGGGCAAGACCTAATGAAAAATATAAATTTCAATTTACTACCTCTTCAAAGGAAATACAGGATCGTTTAGGTGTTAAGACCAAGTGATAGAATTACTCACAGCAAATACTCCAAACGGAAAAAAAATTTCAATAATGTTGGAGGAGATAAAATTTGAATATAAGGTTGCAAAAGTAAACATTCTTAAGGGTGAGCAATTTGATCCTAAATTTAGAGCCATAAGTCCTTTTAGTAAAATTCCAGTAATTATTGATCATGACAATAAAACTTCTATTTTCGAGTCAGGAGCAATATTGATGTACTTGGGTGAAAAGAGCGGAAAGTTTTATCCAGAAAAAAATAAAGGTTTAATAATTCAGTGGTTAATGGGTCAAATGGCTTACGTGGGACCAATGCTAGGTCAACACCATCAATTTCATCATTACAATCCCGGTAAGAGTAATTGGGGAGAAGAAAGGTACTTTAAAATAGCAAAAACTATCTACAAGGATTTGGATGAAAGATTAGAAAAAAGTAAATTTTTAGCAGGAGAATATTCAATAGCTGATATTGCAACTTTTCCATGGATTGCTCGTCATGAATGGCACGACGTCGGTTTAAAAAAATTTAAAAATCTGTCTAGATGGTACAACGAAATTTCACAGAGAGAAGCTGTAATTAAAGGTTTTGATCTTTTAAATAGAGAAGAAAAAATACCCAAGATTTAATTTTCAACGTAAATTTTTTCCTCTTGCTCATGTTGTTCTTGAGCTTGAATACTTAATGTTGCTATTGGTCTTGCAATTAATCTTTTTAGACCTATGGGTTCTCCAGTTTCCTCACAATAACCATATGTATTATCTTTGATTCTTCTCAAGGCGGCATCTATTTTATTTACCAATTTTCTTCTTCTATTAGATGCTCTCATCTCAACAGTCTTTTCTGTGTGAGAAGAAGCTTGATCTACAATATCTGCTGAAGAGCTATTATCATCAAGATTACTAAGAACAACGCTTTCATTGTTTGATTTAACAATTTCTTTTCTCCAGGCAATAAGCTTTTCAGTGAAAAACTTTTTATGCTTTGCACACATATATTTTTCTTTATTGTTTGGAATGTATTTTTTTTTAACAGGCTTTTTAACCATATTTTGAATTTGGGGAGTATATAAACGTTTATATTGCTGTCAATATAATTTAAGTTAGCAATATATGTAAATTTTATGACAAAAAATACTTCTAAAATATTTTTTTTGTTTCTAATTACTCATTTATTTGTCTGGACTCTGATTCCTTCTTTAACAAATGTTAATTTGCCGCTTGATACTATAGAGGCTTTAGCATGGGGAAGTAATCTGGATTGGGGCTTTAATAAACATCCTCCCATGAGTGCTTTTGCTGTTGAATTATTTTATCAAATATTTGGAAGTCAAGATTGGGCATATTATTTTTTAAGCCAAATATTTGTCATATCAACTTTTTTTGTTGTCTGGATTTTTTCTAAAGAGTTTTTTAAAAATCAAAACTACTGTTTAATTTCGGTCCTGCTTTTAGAAGGGGTTTATTTTTACAATTTCACAACCCCAGAGTTTAACGTAAATGTAAGCCAATTACCTTTTTGGGCTTTGTCAGTTTTGTATGCTTGGAAAGGATTCAAGGATAATAAAACTTCTGATTGGTTATTATTTGGTTTATTTGCAGGACTGGGCATTCTATCCAAATATTTATTCATCTATTTACTTGTCGCAATGGATGTATTTTTTATTTATATGATTATTAAAAAACAAACTAACTTCAAAAGCCTTATTTCCTTATTACCTTTTTTCTTAGTTTTATTTCCTCATCTAGTTTGGTTGATGGAGAACGATTATATCACAATTACTTATGGTCTTCACAGAACCGGAACAGGAGATCAAAATATTGTAGACCATTTTCTACATCCCCTTATATTTTTAGTAAAACAAATAGGAATACTCATTCCTCTCTTTGCAATGTTTTTATTTGCAATTTCAAAATTTAAAACCAAGTTTAATTTTAAAGATAAAAAACTGTTGTTCTTATTAACCATTAATATTGTTCCAATTATTTTGATGTTTTTAACTTCATTGATAATGGGCGTTAAAATCAGAACAATGTGGATGACGCCTTTTTATTTATTTTTTGGTGTACTCCTTGTTTACTTATTTCAAAAAAGAATTGATTTAAAAAAGATCAATAAATTCGTTACAGTATTCTTGCTCTTTTTTATTCTTTCTCCAACAATCTATTCATATGTATCCATATCAAAAACGGATAAAAGAACAGACTATCCTGGAAAAGAAATAGCAAGATTAGTTGAGAATAGATGGTATAAGAATTTTTCAAATGAAATAGGAATAGTGGTTGGTGACGAATGGTTTGGAGGTAATTTGTCTTATCATCTAAGCTCAAGACCAAAATGGTTTAATAAACTTGATAAAAATTCGGAAAATCTTGGCAAAGAAGGCGGTGTAATTTACACTGGGAATCCTAAAGTTTTGAAAGAAATATGTCCCGGAGTCTTTGGAACAATTAGACCTATAGGCATATGCATGATTGGAAGTAAATGAAAAAATTTAAAATTTTAATACCATGTTATAACGACTGGCCTTCAGTTTTTAAACTTTTAGAAAATATAGATAAAGAGATATTTAATCTTAGCGGAGAGTTTTCCGTACTTATAGTTAATGATTGTTCCAGTGAAAAAATGCCAAAATTAAAAACATCATACAAAAGTATTAAATCAGTTCAAATTATGAATATGAAAATAAACCAAGGTCATACCAGAAGTAACGCAACAGGAATAAGGTATTTATCAAAGAAAGGAGATTTTGATTACTTAATATTGATGGATGGGGATGGCGAAGATCGTCCGGAGGAAATTAAATTATTAGTAGAAAAAGTTTTAACTAAAAAAAACATCTCTGTAGTAGCAAGAAGAGTTAAAAGATCTGAAGGAATTACTTTTGCATTTTTTTACAACTTGCATAAATTAATTACTTTAATTTTTACAGGCAGAAATATGAACTTTGGCCATTATTCCTGCCTTACCAAAGAAGATATGGTTAAGATATCTTCAAAAAAAAGTCTTTGGGGAAATTATTCGGGAACTCTAAAAAAGTTTATAAGTAAATTAGACAGTATTCCATGTATTAGAGGCAAAAGATATGTCCAACCATCAAAGATGTCTTTTTTTAATTTAGTTACTCACTCTTTTTCAATTTTATCAGTTTTTAAATATCAGGTATTATTAAGGTCTGTTTTATTTTTCGTAATTTTATTTTTATTTGTTCCTAACTTATACGGGATCTTTTTTGGGTTCTTTCTTATAATTTTTACAGTATGGATTTTTTTACTTTCCAGACGTGAAAACAGTGAAGAATTAGCAAACTGTGAAAAAAAAATAACTAATATAGAAAGCATACACACTATTAGGTTGTAAAATGAGTCTGAATTGGAATCATAAGTGAATCAAAACGTGAACATTTGTAAAAAGAGTGTATTTTATGTGGATATCTTTTTGTAAACTACCTGAAAGGAAACTCAAATGATGAAGAAATTAACCTGTCACTGTGGAGGCGTAGAGGCAGAAGTATCTTTACCGAGTGGTTTAAAAAACTTTCTTAAGTGCAATTGTTCTATTTGTAAAAAAAAGGGTATTACCATGGTAAACAAAATTGGTCTCAACGATTTAAAAATTACAAAGGGAGAAGAATTGCTTAAGCTTTATCAGTATCACTCTAAAACCGCAAAGCACTACTTTTGTTCAGTTTGTGGAATTTATACTCATCATAAACCCAGAAGTAATCCAAACTCGTATTGTGTTAACGCAGCTTGTCTAGAAGGAGTTAACCCTTTTGACTTGAAGGATGTTCCCATTTTTGATGGTATAAATCATCCTCATGATAAAAAGTGATTATTTAAAATTTTTAAAAAAACAAGAAGTCGCTGGCAAACCCATTGTTGATAAAATAGGAAAGTTAAATAAATTTTATTTACCACTCTCAGAGTGGCTTTACTCCATCTATAAGGAAGATAAGAAAATCAAAATTATAGGACTTTCAGGAGGACAGGGAGCCGGAAAAAGCACTATTACAGGAATTCTAAAATTTATTTTAAAAAGAAAATATGGATTAAACCTTTGTGTTTTTTCTATAGATGATTTTTACAAAACAAAAGCAGAGAGAAAAAAAATGTCAAAAAAAGTCCACCCTTTATTTTTGACAAGAGGAGTGCCAGGAACACATGACCTTAATTTAATAAACAGAACAATTAAACAATTAAAAAAACAAAGGTTCAAAACTGTATTAATTCCAAAGTTTGACAAATCAATAGATGACAGATCTAAGAAAAATAAATGGCAAAAAATAAAAAAACCTCCACACCTGATTATCTTTGAAGGCTGGTGTGTTGGAGCGAAACATCAAAAAAATACCGAACTTAAAAAACCTCTTAATTTGATCGAAAGAAAACACGATGGGGACCTTATCTGGAGAAAAACGGTAAATAACTCTTTAAAAAACCACTATAAAAAACTTTTTAATAAGATTGATAGATTGGTATATTTAAAAGCGCCTAATTTTGATAATATATTTAAATGGCGATTACTTCAGGAACAAAAAATGAAATTGACATCAAAAAATAAAAAGACTATGTCCAAATCTCAGATAAGAGAGTTTATTATGTTTTATGAAAGAATAACCAGAAATATGATGAGGAACTTTTCAAGAATATCAGACTTGACAGTTTTTTTAGACGGAAGCCATAGATCAAAAAAAATGAAATTTTATTAAAATGATAAGGAAATTTTTAATTTTATCAATACTATCTTTATTCTCAAATCATCTCTATGCAGAAGATTTGGTTAAAACTTTATCTGACGCTTTTAAAAACAACTCAAAGCTTAACGCAGAAAGAGCAAGTTTAAATGCTGCTAAACAAGACGTGAATGTTTCTAGGGGAGAATTTTTACCATCTATAACTTTGTCTGGTGATATAGCAAGTCAAGAAGATACAGGCAGAACTAACCAGTCTGGAGAATCGCTAGCAGATTTAAATTCAACTCCTGAAAGTGGATCTGTTTTAATAGAACAAAAAATTTTTGATGGGTTTAGCAATTACAATAATTTAAAAAAATCACAACTCAAATTAGAATATGCTAAATTTGAACTAAATAAGCTCGAACAAGACGTGATATTAAGTGCTGCAAAAGCTTATTATAATCTTGGTTACAACTTTAAAAATTTGGAATTTAACCAGTCAAACGTGGAGCTTTTTGAAAGACAGGTTGAAAGTGATAGATCTAGATTAGAAAGAGGCGAAATTAGTCTTACAGATTTTGCTCAATCAGAATCTTCTCTAGCAGGAGCACAAGCTAAGCTAATTACAGCTAGAAATGAGCTTATTTCAGGGCAAAAGAATTTTCAAAAGATAATAGGCTCAAAGTCCCCTGACGAAATAAATCTTTCTTTTATACCCAAGCTAAGAATACCAACCAGTTTGGAGACTGCCACAACTATTTCGGAACAAATTAATCCACGCCTAAATTTAGCAAAAATAGATTTAGAAATAGCAAAAAAAGAACTTTTTGCAGCCAGAGGTGATCTAGCGCCATCCGCATCAATATCTTATGAAAAAAAGAAGAATTATGACTTAAGTACCACCGTAGATGAAAGAGAAAGAGAAGAAGTAAAAGCGACTGTTAAATGGCCAATTTTTAAAGGTGGAAAGAATCTGTCTTCTGTAAAAAAGGCAAAATTTACAGTAGAAGAAAAACAGCTCCTTTTTAACGATATATCTGACCAGGTAAACATAGATACAGCAAACGCTTGGACCACATATAATTCATCAAAAAGTGTTTTAGATGCTACCACAGCTCAATTAAAGGCCGCGGAGATAGCTAATGAAGGAATTACTCTTGAATATGATACGGGTAATAAAAGAACAACTCTTGAAGTAATACAATCCAGAACTTTACTATTAGATGCCAGGACGAGTTATGCGAAAGCACAAAAAGACTTTGCAATAGCGCAGTTCAATTTGCTCGCGTCTATCGGCGATCTTTACTTAGATAATATTAAATAAATCTTTACACTATTTTAAGATTGATTAAAAGAACAAAATGTGTACATTTGAATCATTGATTCGTAATTAAAAAAAAG
>CACDNJ010000002.1 GCA_902554135.1 uncultured Pelagibacteraceae bacterium
TCAAAATTTTTTAGAATGGACAAAGATGTTCCCTTGGTAGTTCCTGAGGTAAATCCAGAACAATTAGCCATGTATAAAAAGAAAAATATAATTGCTAACGCTAACTGTTCAACCATTCAAATGGTTCTTGTTCTAAAGCCGCTGCATGACCATTTTAATATCAAAAGAGTTGTGGTTTCTACCTACCAGTCTGTTTCTGGTGGAGGCAAAGCTTCTATGGATGAATTAATTAGTCAGTCAAAGGATTATTTATCAGGAAAAAAAATTGAATCTAAAAATTTTACAAAACAAATCGCCTTTAATTTAATACCTCACATAGATGAATTTGTAGACGAAGGTTACACAAAAGAAGAATGGAAAATGGAAAATGAGACTAAAAAAATTCTTGATCCAAAAATAAAAATGACAGCAACCTGCGTCAGAGTTCCTGTGATGGTATCTCATTCTGAATCAATTAATGTTGAGTTTGAAAAAAATTTTGATATTAAAAAAGTGAAAGAGATTTTAAGTTCCGCGGCAGGCTGTAAGGTTGTAGATGAAAGGAAAAATGGTGGATACACAACTCCTGTAGAGGCAGAAAATAGTTATTTGACTTTTATATCTAGAATTCGAAAAGACAATTCGAATGATAAAGCTCTAAACATGTGGGTTGTTTCTGACAATTTACTTAAAGGGGCCGCATTAAATACTGTTCAAATTGCTGAGAGATTAATAAAATATTACTATGGAAAATAAAAATAATCCTTTGTCACCTCACCTTCAGATTTATAGCTGGCAGATTTCTTCTTTATTATCAATAACCCATAGAATTGTGGGAGTTATAAATATTATTGCCATTGTTTTTATATGTTTTTGGACAATATTATTATCTCTTGGTGAATCAAATTATGAATTTATTCAAATATTTTTGCAGTCATTTTTTGGTAAGTTTTTCATAGTATTTTTATCTTGGTCATTTAGTTTTCATATATTAAATGAAATTAGACACTTAGCTTGGGACATGGGTTACGGATTTGATCTAAAAATTTCTCAGATAACTGGAATTATAACTATATTTGGTTCGTTTATTTTCGCAGTTTTAATTTACTTATTTGGAAGGAATATAATTTAGTATGCACGGTTCTACTAGAAAATGGTTAACAATAAAAATTGCATCCGGAATATTAATTCCTTTAATGTTTTGGTTTATAATAAATTTTGTATCAATTTTTGACAGTAATCATTCACAATTAATAGAGTTTTTTTTGCAAACAAATAAAAAAGTTTTATTTTCTCTATTTTTAATAGCAGCTTTTACTTTCTTTTTATTAACAATAAGTGAGATTTTTGAGGATTATATTATTGAGGAAAAATTAAAAGGTGTGGCAAATAAACTGACCTTTTTCTTTGGTATAGCAATTCCTTTGTTTACAATTATATGTTTAATTAGAATTTAGTTAGAATGAGTGCTTATAAAATAATAGATCACGAATATGACGTTGTTGTACTTGGGGCCGGAGGATCAGGGTTAAGAGCAGCCGTTGGACTTTCTGAAGCTGGTCTTAAAACAGCTTGCATCTCAAAAGTATTTCCTACCAGAAGCCATACTTCTGCTGCTCAAGGCGGAATTTCTGCAGCACTAGGGAATATGGGCGAAGATGATTGGAGATGGCACATGTACGATACCGTTAAAGGCTCAGATTGGCTTGGTGATCAAGATGCTATCGAATATTTATGCAAAGAGGCACCGAAGGCAGTAATAGAATTAGAAAGATATGGGGTTCCATTTAGCAGAACAAAAGACGGAAAAATTTATCAAAGGGCTTTTGGTGGAATGACCAAAGATTATGGAAATGATACTGTGCAAAGAACTTGTGCGGCGGCAGACAGAACCGGTCATGCAATACTTCACACATTGTATGGACAGGCTTTGAAACATAATACTGAATTTTTTATAGAATACTTTGCATTAGACCTGCTAATGAAAAATGGAGAATGTAAAGGTTTAATAGCCTGGAATTTAAATGATGGCACAATTCATAGGTTTAGATCTCATATAACCATATTAGCTACCGGCGGTTACGGTAAGATTTATTATACAGCAACTTCTGCTCATACGTGTACAGGAGATGGTAACGGAATGGTTTTGCGAGCAGGGTTGCCACTTCAAGATATGGAATTTGTTCAGTTTCATCCAACAGGAATTTACGGAGTTGGTACTTTAATATCTGAAGGAGTTCGAGGAGAGGGTGGTTTTCTTTTAAATTCTAAAGGTGAAAGGTTTATGGAAAGATATGCTCCTAAAGCTAAAGATTTAGCATCAAGGGATGTTGTTAGCAGATCAATTGCTATTGAAATAAACGAGGGTCGGGGTATAGGAAAAAATAAGGATCACGTAAATCTACATTTAGACCATATTGATCCCAAAATTATAGAAAAAAGATTACCAGGTATTGCCGAGTCAGCAAAAACTTTTTGTGAAGTTGATGTTACAAAAGATCCAATTCCAGTGGTTCCTACCGTTCATTATAATATGGGTGGAATTCCAACAAATTATAAAGCAGAGGTATTAACTTCGAATGGAAAAGACACTACCGTTCCAGGACTTATGGCTATCGGCGAAGCAGCATGTGTTTCTGTTCATGGTGCAAATAGATTGGGATCAAATTCTTTAATTGATCTGGTAGTATTTGGTAAATCTGCCGCAAGCAGAGCCGCTGAAATTGTCAAGCCAGGATCAAATCATGAGGAACTTCCTCAAAGTGAAACTGATAAGTGCTTAGATCGTTTTGATAAATTACGAAATTCAAATGGTTCTATAAAAACATCTGAATTAAGATTATCAATGCAAAAAACTATGCAGTCGAAATGCGCAGTTTTTAGAACAGAAAAAACCTTAAAGGAAGGAATGAGTGATATCAGAAAACCATTTGAAGGAATGAAAGACATTTCAGTTTCAGATAAATCATTATTATTCAATACTGATCTTGTTGAAACATTAGAGTTTGATAATCTTATAAGACAAGCAATGACAACAATAGATTCGGCTTACCATAGAAAAGAAAGTCGAGGGGCTCATGCTAGAGAAGATTTTAAAAAGAGAGATGATAAAAGTTATATGACACACACATTAGCTTGGCAAAAAGGAAATGATGTCAAAGTTGCTTACAAGCCAGTTCATGCCAAGACTTTAACAAATGATGTGCAGTATTTTCCGCCCAAAGAGAGAGTGTATTAATGGTTCAATTTAGCTTACCTCGAAATTCAAAAATCCTAAAAGGCAAATATTATAAAGATAAGTCTGGCTCAAATAATTTAAAAAAAGTTAATGTATACAGATGGGACCCTTCAACTAGGAAAAATCCTAGAATAGATACATTTGAAGTTAATATGAATGAATGTGGACCCAAAGTATTAGATATACTCTTTAAAATTAAGAACGAAATAGACCCTTCACTTACTTTTAGAAGATCTTGTGCTCATGGAGTTTGCGGTTCCTGCGCAATGAATGTGGATGGCGTAAATACTTTATCTTGCACCAAGTCCCATTCAGATATTAGAGGCGATCTAAATATTTATCCTTTACCACATCTAAAAGTTGTTAAAGATTTGGTCGGAGATTTAACTACTCTTTATAAACAATATGAATCAGTTGAACCATGGTTAAAGACCAAAGTTGGACAGAAAACAACCAAAGAAATACAACAATCTCAGGAAGATAGAGCAAAACTAGATGGATATTATGAATGTATTTTATGTGCTTGTTGTTCAACAGCGTGCCCCAGCTATTGGTGGAATGGCGATAAATATTTAGGACCTGCAGTTTTATTGCAAGCTTATAGATGGATAAACGATAGTAGAGATGAAGATAAAAAAGAAAGATTAAAAAAAGTTGCAGACGAACTAAAGCTCTACAGGTGTCATACGATCATGAATTGTACAAATTCTTGTCCAAAGGGTTTGAATCCTGCCAAAGCTATTGGTTCTATTAAAAAAATGCTTGCAACAGGCTAAAAGCTTAATTAATCATTACAAAATGAATTCAATAGAACATTTTGTTGATGGAAAAATTTTTAAGGGAAATTCAAAAAAAACTGGCAAGGTATTTAATCCAGCTACTGGAGAACAAACTTCAGAAGTAAAACTTGGAACTACAAATGATGTTAATAAAACAGTAGAGGTTGCCAAAAAAGCATTTTTAAGCTGGTCTCAAAAAACACCTTTATTTAGAGCAAGAGTTCTGTTCAAGTTTAAAGAATTGATCGAAAAAAACTCTGACGAGTTAACAAAAATTATAGTCTCAGAACATGGAAAAGTTTATGAAGATGCCAAAGGATCTTTAACCAGGGGTTTAGAAGTAGTGGAGTTTGCTTGTGGAATCCCCCAACTATTAAAGGGCGAATTTACAGAGAATGTAGGAACAAATGTTGATAGCTGGTCCATGAGACAGCCGCTAGGAGTTTGTGCAGGTATTACACCTTTTAATTTTCCAGCTATGGTTCCAATGTGGATGTTTCCAATGGCTATAGCTTGTGGAAATACTTTTGTATTAAAACCATCAGAAAAAGATCCTTCTTGTTCAATGAAGTTGGCAGAGTTATTTATGGAAGCTGGTTTGCCACCAGGTGTATTTAATGTTGTGAATGGTAGCAAAGAAGCTGTTGATGCCATTATAAACAACAAAGATATTGCAGCAGTAAGTTTTGTGGGATCAACTCCTATAGCAAAATATATTTATGAAAATTGTGCAAAAAATGAAAAAAGAGTTCAAGCATTAGGCGGAGCAAAAAATCATTGCGTTATAATGCCAGATTGTGATTTGGATCAAGCAGTTAATGGCCTGATGGGAGCAGCTTATGGTTCTGCAGGCGAAAGATGTATGGCTCAATCAGTTGCAATAGCTGTTGGAAAAATAGCAGACCCTCTTGTTAAAAGTTTATCAAAAAAAGTAGAATCTTTAAAAGTTGGACCAGGCTTAGATAAAAAATCTCAAATGGGACCTTTGGTGACAAAACAACATCTAGATAAAGTAAAAAGCTATGTTGATATTGGAGTCAAAGAAGGTGCAAAACTAGTAGTTGATGGAAGAAATTTAAAACTACAAGGTCATGAAAAAGGATTTTATATGGGAGGGTGTTTATTTGATCATGTTAAAAAAGATATGAGAATTTATAAAGAAGAAATATTTGGTCCTGTTTTATCGGTAGTTAGAGCAAAAGATTATAATGAAGCTTTAACTTTAGTTAACGACCATGAATTTGGTAATGGAACGAGTATTTTTACAAGAGATGGAGACACAGGAAGATCATTTGCAAGCAATGTAAAAATTGGAATGGTTGGCATAAATATTCCTATTCCTGTTCCTATGGCGTTTCATAGTTTTGGTGGTTGGAAACGATCGTTGTTTGGAGACCAACATATACATGGTCCTGAAGGAGTTAGATTCTATACCAAATTAAAAACAATAACATCTAGATGGCCATCAGGCATCAAATCAGATCCAGAATTTATTATGCCTACGATGAAATAAAAAAATGAGTAAAAAAATATCTTTAATTGGTGCAGGACAAATTGGTGGAACTTTGGCGCATTTAATTGCGTTAAAAGAACTTGGAAACGTTGTGCTGTTCGATGTTGCCGAGGGTCTTGCAAAAGGTAAAGCGCTAGATATTGCCCAATCTTCGGGAGTTAGTGGATTTAATGCAAGCTTAACAGGAACAAACAATTATGAAGATATAAAAAATTCTGATGTAATTATTATAACAGCAGGAGTCCCTAGAAAACCAGGAATGAGCAGAGATGATTTATTGGGAATTAATTTAAAAATTATTAAACAAGTTGCCCAAGGAGTTAAAAATAATTCACCCAACGCTTTTGTAATATGTATAACAAATCCACTTGATGTTATTGTAATGGCTTTTCAAAAGTATTCTGGATTACCAACAAGCAAAGTTGTAGGAATGGCAGGTATTTTAGATTCTTCAAGATATAAATATTTTCTTTCAAAAGAATTAAAAGAACCAGTTAAGAATATAGAAGCCTTCGTGCTAGGTGGACACGGTGATACCATGGTTCCAATGCTAAATCATACTTTGATAAATAAAAAAACGTTAAGTGATTTCATAAAAAATAAAAAGATTTCTAAAGAAAAAGTTGATGAAATAATAAACAAAACTAGAAAAGGTGGGGCCGAAATAGTTAAACTGTTAGAAAAAGGCTCTGCTTTTTATGCACCAGCTGCGGCAGGGGTAGAAATGGCTGAGTCGTATCTAAAAAATTTGAAAAAAACTTTGCCATGTGCCGCTTATCTCAAAGGAGAATATGGATTTAAAGATCTGTATGCCGGGGTTCCTGTAGTTATTGGCGCAAAAGGAGTTGAAAAAGTTTTAGAAATTAAATTAGATGCAAATGAGAAGAAAAATTTTGAGGTTTCAATAAACGCAGTAAAAGAGCTTTTTGAGTCCGCACTTAAATTAGATGCTGACCTTAAATAGCAAACAATGAACATTCACGAACACCAAGCAAAAGAAATTTTAAAAAAATTCGGTGCCCCAGTTTCAGACGGGATAGTTATCTTTGATGTTAACAATCTTAATGAAAAAATCAAAAATCTTAATTCAGAACAATTAGTCTTAAAAGCCCAAATTCATGCGGGTGGAAGAGGAAAGGCTGGAGGAGTCAAGCTTGTAAAAAAACCAAACATTTTAGAAGAAGCAAAAAAACTTTTTGGAAAAATTTTGGTTACCCCCCAAACTGGTCCGGAAGGTAAAGAAGTTAAAAGAATTTATATTCAAAAGGCCTACGATATTTCTAAAGAACTATATTTATCTTGTCTAATAGACAGACAGAGTGCAAAAATTGCCTTTATTAGTAGCACAGAGGGAGGAGTAGATATTGAACTAGTGGCAAAAAATAATCCTGAAAAAATTATTACTACTAAAGTTGATTTTAAAAAATCCTTAAGCGAGAAAGATATAGAAAATATAATAAAAATATTTAATTTTGATGAGGCGCAGAAAAAAGAAGCATCTCAACTTGTAAACGCAATGTATAATACTTTGATTTCTAAGGATGCTTCATTAATCGAAATAAACCCGCTCGTTATAACTAAAGACAATAAAATACTTTGTTTAGATGCGAAAATGAACTTCGATGATAATGCAATTTTTAGACATCCAGAAATTTTTAAATTGAGAGATTTAAACGAAGAAGATCCTGCTGAAATAAAAGCCAGCGAGCATGATTTGGCATATATTAAATTGGATGGCTCAATAGGCTGCATGGTGAATGGAGCAGGTTTGGCCATGGCCACTATGGATATAATCAAACTTTATGGTGAAGAACCAGCTAACTTTTTGGATGTAGGAGGTGGAGCTAGTAGAGAAAAAGTTTCTGCAGCTTTTAAAATTTTACTCGCAGATAAAAATGTTAAAGGTGTTCTAATAAATATTTTTGGAGGAATAATGAGATGCGATGTGTTGGCACAAGGAGTTATTGAGGCAGCTAAAGAGATAAAACTAAAAGTTCCATTGGTTGTACGTTTAGCAGGCACGAATTTTAAAGAAGGAAAAAGAATTTTAGACGAATCCAATTTAAAAATTTTATCTGCTGATAATTTAAATGATGCAGCTAAAAAGATAGTGGAGGCTATTAAATAACAGTGTCTATTTTGATTAATAAAAATACAAAGGTTATTTGCCAAGGTTTTACAGGTAAGCACGGTACTTTTCACTCAGAGCAAGCCATAAAGTATGGAACCAAATTAGTTGGAGGTGTTACGCCAAAAAAAGGAGGTCAAAAACATTTAAATTTACCGGTTTTTGATACAGTAAAAGATGCAAAAGACAAAACAGGTGCAACAGCAACAATGATATATGTACCAGCAAAATTTGCGGCATCAGCAATGATTGAGGCCATGGAATCAGAAATAGAATTAATAGTCTGCATTACCGAAGGAGTTCCGGTTATTGATATGGTTAAAGTAAAAAATCTTCTCAAAAATAGTAAAAGTAGATTAATAGGACCAAATTGTCCTGGAATAATTACACCCGATGAATGTAAAATTGGAATTATGCCTGGAGACATACACAAAAAAGGAAAAGTAGGAATAGTTTCACGTTCTGGTACTCTAACCTATGAGGCAGTTGCACAAACATCTGAAAATGGTATGGGACAATCGACTTGTATTGGTATTGGGGGGGATCCTATAAATGGAACTAATTTTATAGATTGTCTTGAATTATTTTTTAAAGATCCTGAAACCGAATCTATAATAATGATTGGAGAAATCGGAGGTTCTGCCGAGGAAGAAGCCTGCGAATTTATAAAGAAGTCTAAAATTAAAAAGCCAATTGTAGGATTTATAGCAGGACTTACTGCCCCACCAGGAAGACGTATGGGGCATGCTGGAGCAATTATTTCTGGCGGTAAAGGTGGTGCTGAAAATAAAATTGAAGTTATGAAATCAGCAGGAATTACAATTTCAAAATCCCCAGCAGATATAGGAAAAACTCTATATAATAAACTTAATAGTTAATTATTTTTTTTATGTTAATATAAAATAAAATAAATAATGTCAGCTACAAAAAATAACAATATTTTTGATAAAACTTCGTTTTTGGGATCAAATAGTTCTGAATTTATGGAAGAGCTTTATGCTCAGTACGTAACTAACCCTCAAGGACTGCCAGAGGAGTGGAAAGAATTTTTCAAAAGCTTAAATGACAATAAAGAAGAGATAATAAAAACAGTTAATGGACCAAGTTGGTCACGAAAGAAAAGAAAGAAAAGAACCACAACAAATGGTGAAGAGTTTAAAAAAGACTCTAATAATACTAGCTCTGTTCATATAGATTCATTAACGATTAATAAAAGTGCCCAAGACTCCATCAGAACAAATACTTTGATGAGAGCTTATAGAATTAGAGGACATCTATTAGCTAATTTAGATCCTTTAGGATTACAAGAACGTGAAGAACATCCCGAACTTAAGCCGGAGACTTACGGATTTAAAAAAGCAGATCAAAATAGAAAAATATTTGTTGATGGTATATTGGGACTGGAGTCTTCAAATTTAAATCAGATTATCAAATCTGCCAAAGAAATTTATTGTGGAAATATTGGCTATGAGTTTATGCATATAGCGGAACCAGAGGAAAGATTTTGGATTAGAGAGAGAATAGAAGGAAAGGAAAAGGGAATAAGATTTACAGAAAATGGGAAGAAAGCAATATTAAATAAATTAGTAGAAGCGGAAGGATTTGAAAAATTTTTACACGTTAAATTTGTTGGAACTAAAAGATTTGGTTTAGATGGGGGAGAGTCACTTATTCCTGCGTTAGAGCAAATTATTAAACGCGGAGGACATTTGGGAGTAAAGGAAGTTAAAATTGGAATGTCTCACAGGGGAAGATTAAATGTATTAGCAAATATGATGCAAAAACCTTTTAGAGCAATTTTTAAAGAGTTTTTTGGAGAAAAAATTGATTCAAAAAAAGATTTTGAAGGAGATGTAAAATATCATTTGGGTGCATCTGCGAATAGAGAATTTGATGGCAATTTGGTTCATATTAGTCTTACAGACAATCCTTCTCACTTAGAAGCTGTAAACCCAATTGTTCTAGGACAAGTGAGAGCCAAACAGTATTTTCATAAAGACAAAGAAAGAAAAAAAGTTATTCCAGTTTTAATACATGGAGATGCTGCTTTTGCAGGACAAGGTGTTGTAGCTGAATGTTTTGCAATGTCTGGACTACCAGGGCACAATACTGGCGGAACTATTCATATTATTATTAATAATCAAATCGGTTTTACAACAGCACCAAGATTCGCTAGATCTTCTCCGTATCCTTCTGATTTAGCAAAAATGGTTCAAGCTCCCATTCTTCATGTCAATGGAGATGATCCAGAAGCAGTTGTTCATTGTGCAAAAATTGCAACTGAGTTTAGGCAAAAATTTAATAGAGATGTGGTTGTTGACATGGTTTGTTATCGTCGTTTTGGTCATAACGAAGGTGATGAGCCATCGTTTACTCAACCGCTCATGTATAAAAAAATTCGAAGTCATCCAACAACACTTCAAATCTATGGAAAAAAACTTTTTAACGAAGGTTTGATTACTAGTGACGAACTTGAATCAAGAAAAAAAGAATTTAAAGATTTATTAACCAAAGAATTTTCAAATGCCAAGAACTATAAAGAGAAAATGACATGGTTTGATGGAGTATGGTCTCGATTTAAACCAGAGATAGGAAAAGATAAAAGAGGAATTACAGGCGTAGAAAGAAAAGAATTAGTAGCTGTTGGAAAAAAAATTACAGAGCTACCTAAAAATTTCAATATACATAAAACCTTAATAAAGATATTTGAAAACAAAAGAAAAATGTTTACCGAAGAAAAACCAATTGATTGGGCCACAGCTGAGTCATTAGCTTTTGGAACACTTTTGAACGAAGGTTTTTCCGTTAGACTTTCCGGTCAAGATTCCGGCAGAGGGACTTTCAGTCAAAGACATGCTGTATTAAGAAACCAAAACAGTCACGACAGGTACGTTCCATTTCATCATATATCAAAAAATCAAAAAAAGTTTGAAGTTATTGACAGCTTATTGTCAGAACTAGGCGTTCTTGGCTTTGAATTTGGTTATTCTTTATCGGAACCAGAGACATTAGTTCTTTGGGAGGCGCAATTTGGAGATTTTGCAAATGGTGCACAAGTTGTTATTGATCAATTTATTGCATCTGGAGAGTCTAAATGGTCAAGAGCAAGTGGCCTCGTAATGCTTTTACCCCATGGTTATGAAGGTCAAGGGCCAGAACATTCTTCAGCAAGGTTAGAGAGGTTCTTACAGTTATGTGCTCAGGAAAACTTACAAGTTGTAAATTGTACAACACCCGCTAATTATTTTCATCTACTCAGAAGGCAGATGCGCAGAGATTTTAGAAAACCTTTAATAGTTATGACACCAAAATCTTTATTGAGACATAAAAGATGTGTCTCAAATTTAGAAGATTTTACAAAAAAGACCAGATTTCATAGAATCCTGGAGGAT
Source organism: uncultured Pelagibacteraceae bacterium (assembly GCA_902554135.1). The sequence continues at coordinate 11,030 of CACDNJ010000002.1, forward strand.
CATGCTTATCTTAAGGAAAGCAAATTAATTAAGTTACAAAAAAATAAAAAAATAAAAAAAGTTGTTATGTGCTCAGGAAAAATTTATTTTGATTTACTTGAGGCTAGAGAAAAAACCAAGGACGATAGAACCGTTTTTATAAGAATAGAGCAATTATATCCATTTCCAGTAAAACATTTGGGCAGAGAACTAAAAAAATATGAAAACGCAAAATTTTTCTGGTGCCAAGAAGAACCTATGAATATGGGAGCTTGGAATACCACAAAATACTACATAGATCGGACATTAGAAATCATTCAAGTAAAAGGCGAAAAAGTTAAATTTGTGGGTAGAAATGCAGCTGCATCACCTGCGACTGGAAATCTAAACAAACATCTTGCAGAACAAAAAAAAATATTAGAAAAGGTTGTAGGTAAGTTTAATTAAAATAAATGTCTGAAAAAATAGTTGTCCCAGCACTAGGCGAATCGGTCACAGAAGCTACTGTTTCTAGATGGTTGAAAAGCGTTGGAGAAAAAGTTAACTCCGACGAACCTATCGTAGAACTTGAAACTGATAAAGTGAATGTTGAGGTACCTTCGCCATCAAATGGAGTTTTGGAAAATATATCGGTAAACGAGGGAGATACCGTTGAAGTTGGCACTCTTTTAGGAAGCGTAGGCGTAAGTGCTATCAAAACATCAGAAAAAAAGGAAAAAAAATATAAACCACCTTTAAAAAAAGAGGAAGATGAAGTTCCTAGAATTTTTGAAGAAGAGAATGAAAAAAAACAGAAAAAAGAAAAACCTGTCCAAGAAAAATTAATTTTGAAGGAATCAAAAGAAGAACTTCCACTTGTACTCGACGAAGAGGTTAAGACCGAAGATTATCCCAATGAAAAAATAGCTTCTCCTTCTGCTCGAAAAATTGCTAACGAAAAAAATATTAATCTTAAAAATATAAAAGGGACTGGAAAAAATGGTGTAATTTTAAAAGAAGATTTATTGAGTTTAATGGGTTCTAGGCCTGCCCCTAATAAAAGAAAAGCTACTCATGGTCCAGAAGAAAGAATAAAAATGACCAGACTGAGAATGACAATAGCTAAGAGACTTAAGGAAGCACAAAACAATGCGGCTATGCTAACAACTTTTAATGAAGTTGATATGTTTCAAGTAATTCAAATGAAAAATGATTATAAAAACGAATTTCAAAAAAAATATTCAACCAAACTAGGCTTTATGTCTTTTTTTGTTAAGGCATGTGTTTCTGCATTGAAAAATTTTCCAGCAATTAATGCTGAGATTCAGGACGGAACGATAGTATATAAAAATTATTATAATATTAGTTTTGCAGTGGGAACTGACAGGGGACTTGTTGTTCCTGTATTAAGGGGTCCAGATGAAATGTCATTTGCAGATATTGAAAAAAATATTGCATCTTTAGGTGAAAAAGCTAGAGAAGGAAAAATTAGTATAGAAGATTTACAAGGAGGTACTTTCACAATCACAAATGGTGGAATTTATGGGTCTATGCTTTCAACTCCAATTTTAAATCCACCACAATCCGGAGTATTGGGAATGCACAACATAATAGAAAGACCTGTTGTAAAAAATAATCAGATAGTAATTCGTCCTATGATGTATCTTGCTTTATCTTATGATCACAGAATTGTTGATGGTAAAGAAGCTGTTTCTTTTTTAAAAAATATAAAAGAATCTTTAGAGGAGCCACAAAGGCTTTTCCTAAACGTTTAAACATGAAAGAAGATTTTGATCTTTTAGTTATTGGCGGAGGGCCAGGGGGTTATGTTTGTGCTATTCGTGCAGCACAACTTGGCTTAAAAACCGGATGTATTGAAGCTAGAGGAACTTTAGGAGGGACATGTTTGAATGTAGGATGTATTCCATCCAAAAGTCTTCTGAATTTATCGGAAATCTATTACAAAACACAAAAAAATTATAACAATTTAGGCATCGAAGTTGAAAATGTTAAGCTAAATCTTAAAAAAATAATGATGAACAAAAACAAATCTGTTCAAGTTTTAACAAAGGGCATAGAATTTTTATTTAAAAAAAACAAGGTTTCTTATATTAAAGGCAAAGGTGTTTTGTTCTCAAAAAATGATGTTGTTGTTTATGAAAATGGAAAAAAAACATCTTACAAATCAAAAAATATTGTTATTGCAACGGGTTCATCACCAAGCTCATTGCCGAGTATCGAAATCGATGAAAATAATGTTATTTCTTCAACTGGGGCCCTGTCTTTAAATCAAGTCCCTAAAAATCTACTTGTTATTGGCGGAGGTTACATAGGCTTAGAAATGGGATCTGTGTGGTCTAGGCTAGGATCTAATGTTACCGTAATTGAATATTTAGATCATATTATTCCTGGTATGGATAGAGAGGTTTCAAAAGAATTTCAAAAAATTTTATCAAAACAGGGAATAAAATTTTTATTAAATAATAAAGTAACAGGCATAAAGAGTGAAAAAAATAAAGTTTTTGTTGAATTTAGTGACAACACAAGCAAAAAAAAAGAAAATATAGAATGCGATAAAGTTTTAATTTCCGTAGGTCGCAAGCCTTACACTGAAGGATTAAATCTATCAAAAATTGGCATTAATAAGGATAAAGGTGGGAGAGTAGAAGTTGATAAAGAATTTCGAACTTCTGTAAAAAATATTTTTGCAATAGGAGATGTAATAAAAGGACCAATGCTAGCTCATAAAGCAGAGGAAGAGGGAATAGCTGTAGCAGAAATTATTGCAGGTCAATCTGGCCATGTGAACTATAATATTATTCCTGGAGTTATATATACTTCACCAGAAGTTGCTGCAGTTGGAAAAACAGAAGAAGAGTTAAAAAAATTAAATATAAGTTATAAGGTTGGAAAATTTCCCTTTATGGCTAATTCTAGAGCAAAAGTTAATAATGAAACAGACGGTTTTGTAAAAATTTTAGCAGATTCAAAAACTGATAAAGTTTTAGGAGTGCATATAATAGGTCCACACAGTGGAGACATGATTGCCGAAATGGCTATAGCAATGGAATTTGGTGCTAGCGCAGAAGATATTGCAAGAACATGCCACGCCCATCCTACTCATACTGAAGCTATTAAGGAAGCAGCTTTAGCAGTAGAAAAAAGACCTATTCATTTTTAAGAGAAATTTATTTTTAGTAATTCATGAAAGTACCAGTTCTTATCCCAAGAATTTTTGACCATCCTCATACATATTTATCTGGAAAATTTGGAAAATTAAAACCAGGTTCAATAGTTTTAGTTCCCTTTGGGAGAGAGAAAGAGATAGGGGTAGTTTGGGATAGAATAGAAGAGACAAATAAAAAATTCCATGTCAAAACTATATTGGAAAAAAAATCGGTTTCTTTTAATAAAAATTTGGTAAAATTTATTAACTGGTTTTCACTTTACAATCTAGTTCCAAAGGGAATGGCCTTAAAAATGTGTTTAGGTGATAAGTCTGTTTTTTCCAAAAATTCGGATTCATTTCAAAAAAATACGCTTCGTAAAAAAAATAATTTCAATTTAAACTCAGAACAAAAAAAATGTCTTAATGATATAAATAATTTTGGAGATAAATTTAATGTAACATTGCTTCAAGGAGTTACGGGGTCGGGAAAAACAATTGTTTATTTTGAAAAAATCAAAGAAAATATTTTAAAGAACAAACAATCTTTGGTTTTGTTACCCGAAATATTTTTAACAGACCAGTTCAATCAAAGATTTGAAGATTATTTTGGATTTAAGCCTGCTATTTGGCATTCAAAGGTAACAAAGAAAAATAGAAGAATAATTTGGAAAAACATAATTAATGGAAAAATAAAATTAGTAGTAGGAGCAAGATCTTCACTATTTTTGCCGTTCAAAGATCTTGGTTTAATAGTTGTTGATGAAGAACATGATTCTTCATACAAACAAGATGAGGGTATAAGATACAATGCAAGGGATATGGCTATTTCTCGAGCATCCATGGAGAACATTCCAGTTTTATTATCTACATCTATTCCATCACTAGAGACCTACAACAATGTTAAAAATAAAAAATATAATCTTACTAAACTAGAAAAAAGATATAAAAATTTTTCACTTCCTAACACAGAGGTGGTCAATTTAAATTTAGACAGAAAGAAAAAAAATATTTGGTTGGATTCTAAAACTTTAAATTTAGTCAGAAAATACTTAGAAAAAAAAGACCAAGTCCTTTTCTTTTTAAACAGGAGAGGTTATGCACCATTTATGATTTGTAAAAGATGTGGTTCAAAGCTTAACTGCCCTAATTGTTCAATTTTTTTAACTTTTCATAAACACATAAACAAAGCCATGTGTCATCACTGCGGATACAAGTGTAGCACAAATCAAAAATGTAAAAAATCAGATTTGAACTGCGAGTTTCAGATGTATGGACCAGGGGTAGAAAAAATTTTTGCTGAATTAAAACAAATTTTTCCTGAAAAAAAAATAAAGATATTATCTAGTGATTTTCTTAATAAAAAGAAAGAAACTAAAAATTTACTAGCAGATATAGAAAATAACGAAGTAAATATTCTTGTAGGAACTCAATTAATTTCTAAAGGTTTTAACTTCCCAAATTTAAATTGCATAGTAGTGGTAGATGCTGATTTTTCTGGAATGGGATTTGATTTAAGATCAACCGAAAAAAACATCCAGCTATACAACCAACTTAGTGGACGAGCAGGTCGATTTAGCAAAGATTCTCTTGTAATATATCAAACATTTAATCCATCCGACGAAACCTTGAAGAATGTTATTGAAAATGATCCAGACAAATTTCTCGAAGAAGAAATTGATTTGCGCAGGGAAAAAAACCTTCCACCCTTTACAAGATTAATTGCCCTTATAGTGGCTTCAAAAAATGAAAAGGATGGATTTTTAGAGGCTCAAAAAATTAAAAAAAATTTGTCATCGATACAAGATACCGAAATTATGGGTCCTGTGACTTCGCCAATTTTTAAAATAAAAAACAAATACAGAACAAGATTATTACTAAGATCAAAGAGCAATCTTTTTATTCAAAAAAAAGTTGCCGAAATACTTAAAAAAATAAATCTTTCAAAAAAAATAAAACTTACAGTTGATGTTGATCCACTAAATTTTAGCTAATATGCGTTCCAATCGCACTTGAACAGAGCATTTTCCTATGATACGAAATCCCATAAATTCTTTAATCAAATCGGCATAGGAACAAACATTGAGCAAAAACAAATCTTTTTCGACAGGAATATCTCAGAGATACGCGTTAGCATTATACGAACTCTCTAAGGAAGGAAATCAAACCGAAGGGTTTGCATCAAGCCTAAGTTCATTTATGAAAGTTTATAATTCTAATGAAGATTTAAAAAATTTTGTTAAAAATCCAACACATTCAGTGGAAAGTCAAAAAAAAGTATTTGAAAAAATATTAGACCTTATGAATTTTAATAAAATTATTAAAAATTTCTTTTTAATATTAATAATAAAGAAAAGAATATTCTTTTTAGACAATATTATAGAGGAATTTTTAAAATTAATTTCTCATAAAAAAGGAGAAATAAGTGCAAACTTAATTTCATCAAAGAGAATCGATGATAAGACAATCTTAGACATAGAAAAGGAAATTTCAGCAAATATTAAAAGTTCAATTAAATTAAAATCTAAAGTAGACGAAACCCTAATTGGAGGAGTCGTTATTCAAATTGGTAGCTTAATGATTGATACGTCTATAAAAAATAAGTTAGGAAAATATAAGAAAGCGATGATGGAGAATTAATATGGATATAAATCCTTCTGAAATAACAAAAATTCTAAAAGAACAGATAAAAAATTTAGGAGATAAAACAGAGGTATCTGAAATTGGAAAAGTTCTTTCTGTTGGTGATGGAATTGCCAGAGTATATGGGCTGGATAATGTTCAAGCCGGAGAAATGGTAGAGTTTCAAGATGGATCCAAGGGCATGGCATTAAATTTGGAAAGCGATAACGTAGGAATTGTAATTTTTGGTGACGATAGATCGATCAAAGAAGGAGATACGGTTAAAAGAACTGGTGCAATCGTTGATGTTCCGGTAGGTAAAGAATTGCTTGGAAGAGTAGTTGATGCATTGGGAAATCCAATTGATGGTAAAGAAAATCTTAAGAAAGGCATAAAAAGAAAAAGAGTTGAAGTTAAGGCTCCAGGAATAATTCCAAGAAAGTCAGTTAGTGAACCAATGCAAACAGGTTTAAAGGCTATTGACAGTTTGATTCCAGTTGGAAGAGGACAACGGGAACTAATTATTGGTGACAGACAGACGGGAAAAACAGCGGTGGCTATTGATACAATAATTAATCAAAAAAAGATTAATGAATCTAGTGATGAGAAAAAGAAACTTTATTGTATTTATGTTGCTATAGGTCAAAAAAGATCAACCGTTGCACAAATTGTTAAAACTCTACAAGACGCGGGAGCAATGGATTACACAATTATTGTATCTGCAACAGCATCTGATCCAGCCCCTCTACAGTTTTTGGCTCCTTACACAGGTTGCACTTTTGGTGAATTTTTCAGAGACAATGGAATGCATGCTTTAATTATTTATGATGATTTATCAAAACAAGCGGTTGCTTATAGGCAAATGTCTCTTTTGTTAAGAAGACCTCCGGGAAGAGAAGCCTATCCAGGCGATGTTTTCTACTTACATAGCCGGTTACTTGAACGTGCTGCTAAACTTAACGATGATAATGGTGGAGGTTCGCTTACGGCTTTGCCAATAATAGAAACACAAGCGGGAGACGTTTCAGCCTATATACCCACAAACGTTATTTCAATTACAGATGGACAAATCTTTTTGGAAACAGAACTATTTAATCAGGGAATAAGACCCGCAGTGAATGTTGGTCTTTCTGTTTCTAGAGTTGGTTCTGCAGCCCAAACTAAAGCTATGAAAAAAGTAGCTGGTTCAATTAAACTTGAATTAGCACAGTATCGTGAAATGGCAGCGTTTGCACAATTTGGATCTGATCTAGATGCCTCAACACAAAAACTTTTAAATAGAGGATCTAAGCTTACAGAACTTTTAAAACAAGATCAGTATAGCCCGATGACAGTAGCAGAACAGGTAGTCTCAGTTTATTCTGGTGTTAAGGGCTATTTGGACAGTATTGATACAAGCCAGATTCGTTCTTTTGAAAAAGGTTTGTTAGAGTTAGTGAAAAGTGAAAAGCCAGAAATACTGGAATCGATTCAGAAAAGTGGAAAGATAGAAGAAAATACAGAAAAACTTTTATCTGAAGTTATAGATAATTATAAAAAATCAAATTTTGATAAAAAATAATGCCAAGTCTTGATGATTTAAGAAAAAGAATTTCCAGTGTTAAATCCACTCAAAAAATTACAAAAGCTATGAAAATGGTAGCAGCAGCAAAGCTTCGTAGAGCACAAGAGATGGCTGAAAAAGGAAGACCTTATAGCGATAAAATGGACGTTATTATTCAGAATTTGAGCAAAGCAATCAGTGATCCATCAAATGCACCAAAGCTTTTAGTGGGAACCGGAGAAGATAAAACTCACCTATGTGTTGTAATGACAGCAGACAGAGGTCTTTGTGGAGGATTTAATACAAATATATGCAAATTAGCAAAGAACTATTTTAACGAAATTATTAAAACTTCTAAAAATTTAAAGATTATAACGGTAGGAACAAAAGGTCTTGATCAACTAAAAAGAGATTATGGAAAATACATTATTAAAAAAATTAACTTTAAAGACAAAAAAAAACTATCTTTTGAAGATGCAGAGGTTATTGGAAAAGAAATAGTAAAATTATTTAAAAACAAAGAGTTTGATAAATGTGTTATATTTTTCAATAAATTTAAAAACGTTATTTCCCAGATACCACAAAAACAACAGGTAATTCCTGCAAAAAAAGATGATGTTGCAAAAAAGGACGAAGCATCGTCCTACGAGTTTGAGCCCGAGGAAGATGAAATCCTAGATGATTTATTACCCAAGAATATTTCTACTCAAATATATAAGGCTTTTTTAGAAAATTCTGCAAGTGAACAAGGATCAAGAATGACCGCAATGGATAATGCGACAAGAAACGCAGGAGATTTAGTAGATAGATTAACTATTAATTACAACAGAAGTAGACAAGCGGCTATTACAAAAGAGTTGATTGAAATAATATCAGGAGCGGAAAGTTTATAATATGAGTAAAAATGGAAAAATTATTCAAGTAATAGGAGCTGTAGTTGATGTGCAGTTCGAGGGTGCTTTGCCTGAAATATTAACCGCTTTAGAAGTTGATAATTCTGGAAACAAGTTAGTGCTAGAAGTTGCACAGCATCTAGGAGAAAACAGTGTAAGAACTATAGCTATGGATAGTACAGAAGGGTTAAAGAGGGGCGATGCAGTCCAGAATACCGGAGCACCCATCAGTGTTCCTGTAGGACCAGAAACGTTGGGAAGAATAATAAATGTTATAGGACAGCCAATTGATCAAAAAGGGGAAGTTAAAACAAAGGAAAAATGGCCCATACATAGAGAGGCACCTAAGTTTACAGATCAATCAACTGAAACAGAAATTTTAGAAACAGGAATTAAAGTTATCGATCTTTTAGCACCATACTCAAAAGGTGGAAAAATAGGATTGTTTGGTGGAGCTGGTGTTGGAAAAACAGTTATCATTATGGAGTTAATTAACAACATTGCAAAAGCTCACGGAGGATTTTCAGTATTTGCTGGCGTGGGTGAAAGAACACGTGAAGGAAACGATCTTTATCACGAAATGATTGAGTCAGGAGTTATTAAGCCAGATGGAAAAGGTTCAAAAGCTGCATTGGTATACGGACAAATGAATGAACCACCAGGCGCAAGAGCAAGAGTGGGATTAACAGGATTAACAGTTGCAGAATATTTTAGAGATAAAGAAGGACAAGATGTTTTATTCTTTGTTGATAACATTTTTAGATTTACACAAGCTGGCTCAGAAGTGTCTGCTTTGCTAGGAAGAATACCTTCTGCGGTAGGATATCAACCAACTTTAGCAACAGATATGGGAAATTTACAGGAGAGAATTACTACAACAGGCAAAGGTTCGATTACATCTGTACAAGCTATATATGTTCCAGCAGATGATTTAACAGATCCTGCTCCAGCAACATCTTTTTCCCACCTAGACGCCACAACAGTTCTATCTAGACAGATAGCAGAACTTGGAATTTACCCCGCTGTTGATCCGCTAGACTCAACCTCAAGAATTTTAGATCCAAGAATTGTTGGAGAAGAACATTATAGAGTTGCTAGGGAAGTGCAAAAAATTTTACAAACTTATAAATCACTACAAGACATAATCGCTATTCTTGGTATGGATGAGCTTTCTGAGGAAGATAAGTTAACAGTAGCTAGGGCCAGAAAAATACAAAGATTTCTATCTCAGCCATTTTTTGTGGCTGAAGTTTTTACAGGAACTCCTGGAAAATTAGTTAATTTAGATTCAACAATAAAAAGTTTTGATGCAATATCCAAAGGCGAATATGACCATTTACCTGAGGCAGCATTTTATATGGTTGGAACAATAGAAGAAGCTGTCGCTAAAGCAGAAAAAATGGCAAAAGAAGCAGCAGCCTAAATGGAACAGGATTTTAATTTAGAAATAATTTCACCAGAAAAAGTTTTACTAAGCGAAAAAGTAAAATTGGTAACAATACCTTCCTTCGAAGGTGAAATGACCATTTTATCAGATCATATACCACTAATAACCTTTTTGAGACCCGGTGTTGTTAGTGTTTCTAGCTCTAAAGAAACAAAATATTTTCTTGAAGAGGGTACTGTGGAGTTTTCAAATAATACTTTAATAATATTATCATCAACAATTATATCTCTAGATTCGCTTACTAAAGAAAAAATTTCCAAAATGGTTGAAGAAAGCAAAAATGAATTCAACCAAGATAATTTAAGCGATAAGGCAAAATATATTCTCTCTCACAAATTAGATTCATTATCAAGGATTAACCAATAACTTTTCTAATTTCGGGCAATAAACTTTCATAAAGTTTCTTTTTAAAATGAATAATCACACCAGGAAGGTCTTGAGTTTCTATCCATTTCCAATCAATGAATTCAGGGTGATTTGTTTTTAAATTAATTTCCTCATCTTTTCCTAAAAATCTAACTATAAACCATTTTTGCTTTTGACCCCTATATTTACCTTTCCATATTTTTCCCAAGAGATAGTCTGGCAGTTCATACTCTGTCCATCCATTTATTTCTTTTAAAATTTCTATATTTTTTATGCTCGTCTCTTCGGACAATTCTCTTTTCATTGCGTCTAGATAATTTTCCCCATCATCGACGCCTCCCTGAGGCATTTGCCAATGTTTTTCTGGGTTGTCCTTTCTTTTACCAACAAAAACTTGATTTTTTTTGTTAAGAACTATGACACCAACTCCCGTTCTTAAAGGAAGCGTACTCTTTTTCATTTATGTTGTTAAAAGTTTTAAAGCGTAATTTAATTGGCTATCTGTTTCAGTGTTGATTTGAAAGTTGTCGTCCTCATCATCCACAAAAATATCTGGAGAAACACCCACTCCCGAAATAGATTGACCGGAAGGTAAGTAGTATTTAGAAATAGTTATTCTCATTCCTCCTCCATTGTTTAATGGTATTATTGATTGTACAGATCCTTTTCCGTATGTGTTACTTCCCAAAATAATTGCTCTCTTGTGATCCTTTAATGCGCCAGCGACTATTTCTGATGCAGATGCAGAACCGTTGTTAATCAAAACTATCAATGGCTTTCCTTTTACTCTATCACCCTTTTTTGCGAAAAAGCGTCTATTTTCGATTGCTTTTCTTCCTCTGGTAGAAACAATTTCTCCTTCATCAAGAAAAAAATCAGTTACTCTTATTGCCTGAGTTAACAGACCACCAGGATTATTTCTTAAATCAAGGATATATCCCAATGGTCTTTCTTTATTTTCAATTTTTTTAATTTTTTCTATTAGTTGTTCGCCGCTATTGTCGTTAAATGCTTTCAACCTTAAATAACCAACTTTTTCTTTTAAAAGTTTAGCTTCAACTGATTTGATTTCAATAATTTCTCTCTTGATGGTTTTATTGATTGCTTTTCTTTCGCCTTTTCTTCTAATAGTTAATTCTATAGTTGAGCCGACTGGTCCTCTCATTAATTTAACTGCCTCCATCAAAGATTTTCCCTGAACTTGGGTATCATCTATTTTTACAATATAGTCCCCAGCCTTTATCCCTGCCTTTGCCGCAGGAGTATCATCTATTGGAGCAATTACCTTTACAACACCGGCTTCCATACCCACTTCAATTCCAAGGCCACCAAACTCACCCTTGGTATCTGTTTGCATACTATCAAAAAGTTCCGGATTCATATAAGCAGAATAAGGATCTAAAGATTGTAGAGCCCCATTTATAGCGTTATCAATTAATTCTGACTGATCAACTTCATCAACAAATTCTTTTCTTATTTTTTCTAGTACCTCTGCAAAAAGATCTATCTTTTTATATAATTTTTCATTGTTAGTATTACTATTAACAATTGTTGTATAAAAAAAACTTATAAATAAGAAAACAAATATTTTTTTCATACGCTCACTCTATCTTTGGTAATTGTTTCTGACCACATTTTTTCTAAATCATAAAATTTTCTTTTTTCTGGATGAAAAATATGGACTATTATATCAATAGCATCAATTAATTTCCAATCACTACTTGTTCTCCCTTCTATTTTGCATTTCTTTAGACCATTATTTTCTAATTCTTTTAACAATATTTCCGATAAAGATTGAATATGTTTTGATGAAGTTCCAGATGCAACAACCATATAATCTGCAATTGTGGTTTTGCCTTTTAGATTAATAGATACAATATTTTTAGCTTTATTTTGATTTAAGGTCTTTTCTATTATTTTCTTTAGTTTTGGAATTTCCACTGGTCTTATACTAAATAATTTTCTCTTATTTTGGAAGAAGAAATGTTAGCTATTTTTGACTTTAAAAATATTACCCTATCTTTCCCAAGAAACTTATATGCTTTGCGTGTTAAGGTTTTTTTTGAATAGCTTTTTCTGGGAAATATTACAATATTACATAGCTTTCGAAAATTATTAGAACCATCCCATTTGTGAAAGTTTATAAGATTATCTGACCCCATTATAAAATAAAATTTTGCTCTTTTATTTTTGTTTTTTAAAAATTTCAGTAGCTTGATAGTTTTGGCTGATTTTAAATATTTATCGTAGCTTTTAATTTTTATTTTTTTGTTATTTTTTATAATTTTTTTTGAAAGAAAAATTCTTGATTCCAAAGAAAGCATTGGTTTTTTTTTTAAAGGATTCTTTTTAGTTATTGCCCAAATTAAATAGTCCAATTTTAATTTTTTTAGAGATAAATTTGCTATCTGCAGATGTCCTTTATGTGGTGGATCAAAAGTACCGCCAAAAATACCAATCTTTTTTTTATTTTTTTTTTTATTCATTATTTATGGCCTAATAGTCCCTTTGCCTTTGACTATGTATTTATAAGAAGTTAACTGATTGATACCAACAGGTCCTCTTGGTGGGAGTTTGTTTGTAGATATACCAATTTCTCCTCCAAAACCAAATTCTCCTCCATCAGCAAATTGTGTCGAAGCGTTATGAATAGCTATTGCGCTGTTTACTCCATCTAAAAAAATTTTTGCGGTTTTTTTGTTTTTAGTTACGATGGAATCAGTATGCATGGTTCCATATTTTGTAATATGGGACACTGCATCCTTAACTCCGCTAACAGTTTTGATGGATATTTTTGGAGATAAATACTCTGTTTCCCAATCAATTTCTTTTGCTAGTTTAAGTCTATTTTGAAACAAAATGTTTATTTTTTTATCCACAACAACTTCACATCCCAACAAGATTAGCTCTCTTATAATTGGCAGAGCATGAGATTTTATACATTTGCTATCAATAAGCAAAGTTTCTGCTGCACCACAAATGGATGTTCTTCTCATTTTGGAATTTAAAACTACTTTCTTTGCCATTTGTAAATCTGCATCTTTATCAACATAAACATGGCAGTTGCCTTCCAGATGTCCGATAACGTTTACACTAGAAAGTTTTTTAACTTTTTTTACCAGATTTTTTCCTCCCCTTGGAACGATAACATCAATATAGTTTGACATTTTAGATAGGAGATAATCTACAATTTTTCTGTTCTTTTTATCTATGAATTGTATACAATTTTTATCAACATTATTTTTTTCAAGAGAATTTCTAAATAAATTTGCCAAAATTTTATTTGAATTTAAAGATTCAGACCCGCCTCGTAAAATGGCAACATTACCAGATTTTAAACACAAGGATGATACATCGCAGGTGACATTAGGTCTGCTTTCATAAATAATTCCTATAACCCCAATAGGAACTGTAACTTTTTTTATAATAAGATTATTTGGTCTTTTCCATTTTTGAACTGTTTTTCCAAGAGGATCTCCAAATTTAATAATTTGATTTATGGAACTTCTAATGCTTTCAATTTTTTTCTCATCTATTGTTAATCTATCTATTAATTCTTCACGTTTACAAACTTTAATATCTTTAGTGTTCTCTCTAATAATCTTTTTTTTATTTTGAGCTAATGATTTAATATAGGTCTCAAGAACTTTGTTTCTTTTTTTAAGGTCTATCTTGCCAAGGTTTTTAAGGGCAATTTTTGATTTGATACCGATATTATTTAGATACTTATTCATTACAATTTAACCATATCATCTCTATGGATTATTTCTGATTTACTAGAATACCCTAAGATGTTTTCTATTTGATCACTTTTAAGACCTTTTACCTTGTTTATCTCTTCAGATGAAAATGATGTAATACCTCTTGCACAATCTTTTCCACTCTCATCTACGATCAAAATATTATCTCCTTTTAAAAACCTGCCTTCAACCTTGGTAATTCCCGCTGGTAAAAGGCTCTTTCCATTTTTAAGAGCTTTTGCAGCTCCGTTGTCAATATATATTTTTCCGTTTGATCCTATTGAACTTACAATCCATTTTTTTCTTGCGTCAAGACTTGATACTTTTGGCAAAAACCAAGTACAGACATTCGTTTTTACTAATTTATCAAGAGGATTTATATGTTTCCCATTTGCTATAGACATGTAACATCCGGAATTCATACAAATTTTTGCAGCGTCTAGCTTTGTGTTCATTCCTCCAGAGCCATAAGAATTTTTTTTGTTTTCAACAAAAGAATATATTTTATCATTAATGTTTGTTACCTCTTTGATAATTTTTTTATTGTCTGAAGATTCGTATAAACCATTCACATCAGAAAAATTTATTAAAACATCCGCACTAATTATCTGAGCTACTCTAGCTGCCAAACGGTCGTTATCTCCATATTTTATTTCTGTTGTAGCAGTTGTATCGTTTTCATTAACCACAGGAATAGCTCCTAATTTGAATAAATTTTCAAAAGTTCTTTTCACATTAATTGCCCTTCTTCTTTGTTCGGTATCATCTGGAGATATTAAAATTTGACCAATCTTGATTTTGCTTTTTTCAAATACTTTTCTATAAGTGTTAGTCAAATGAATTTGTCCTATAGATGCTAGAGCTTGACTCATTTCAATTTTTATTCTCTTTTTTTTGACTTTTAAGTAATTTTGACCCAAAGCAATAGCGCCAGACGATACTATAACAAAGCTTTTATTAGTTTTTCTTAACTTTTCTATATCTTTAACTAAACTTTTTAGCCATTTTTCTTTTACTTCTCCCTTATCATCAACCAGATTAGAAGAACCAATTTTTAGTACAATTTTTTTGGCTTTGCTTATGTACATTTTTTATGAATTATTTTTTTTACTTTTTCAAAATTTTGACCAGAAATCAGAGAGGTTATTTCAAAACTTTTTTTTATTTTCTTTTTAAAATTATTTAGCTTTTCATCAATAGAATCCATATTTATTAAATCTGATTTGTTAAAGATAATTATTTCTTTTTTCTTTAAAATTCCTTTGTCATATTTAGACAATTCATTCCTTATTTTCAAATAGTTTCCAATAATGTCTTTTTCAGATACATCGATTAAATGGATTAATACTTTGCACCTTTCTATGTGTCTTAGAAATTTATCACCCAAACCAATACCTTTATGTGAACCTTCTATTAAACCAGGAATATCAGCTAGAACTATTTCTTTATGATTGATGTTTAGTACACCTAAATTTGGATTTATTGTAGTAAACGGATAGTTTGCTATTTTAGGCTTGGCCCTGGTACACTTAGACAACAAACTTGATTTTCCTGCATTTGGAAGTCCAATAATTCCTGCATCAGCAATGACTTTTAATTGTAACCATATCCAAAACTCTTCTCCTTGTTTACCCCCGGTTTTTTTTCTTGGAGCTCGATTTGTAGAGCTCTTAAACCTTGTATTTCCTAAACCACCTTCTCCTCCTGTTGCAACCACAAATTTTTCTTTGTCTTTGGTCAGGTCATAGATCAAAGTGTTATTATCTTCTTCATATACTTGAGTTCCAATAGGTACCTTCAAAATTAAATTTTTTCCACCTGCACCTGTTTTATTTTTCTTACTTCCTGGCTTCCCATTTTCTGCTTTGAAATGTTGTCTATATCTAAAATCAACCAATGTATTAAGATTTCTTTCTGATTCCAAAATGATGGACCCGCCATTTCCACCGTCTCCTCCATCAGGACCTCCGAATTCAACATATTTCTCTCTTCTGAAACTGGAAGAACCCGAACCGCCATTACCGGCTTTAATATAAATCTTTGCTTGGTCTAAAAACTTCATTTTAAAAATTGAGTTTAATTTTTAATTAAATTTATTTGGGAACCACAGAAACAAGAGTTCTGTTTGATTTAGATTTCTTAAATTTTACTTTTCCACTAATTAAAGAAAAAATTGAATGATCTTTTCCCATGCCAACATTGCTACCAGGATGGATTCTTGTTCCTCTTTGACGTACTATAATATTTCCAGGCTTAACCAACTGTTCTCCATATTTTTTAACACCCAGTCGGCGACCCGCACTATCTCGTCCGTTCTTCGATGATCCACCTGCTTTTTTTGTTGCCATAGAATTTTATTTTTTACTTTTTGTTTTAATTATTTTTTTAGTAGTTTTTTCTTTTTTAGCACTTAACTTTTTATCAATTTTTGGCTGATCGGCTAATTTAACCGCACCTTTCTTCATTTCAGAAACAACTTTTCCATTTTTAGATAAAATTTTTGTAATTTGAACTTTAGACAAAGGCTGTCTGTGACCGTATCTTTTTCTTGAATTTTGTCTTCTTCTTTTCTTAAAAACTATTACTTTCCTGTCTTTAATGTTTTCAAGCAACAAACCTTCAACTACTGCACCGCTAATTATTGGGTTGCCAACCTCTGTGGTTTTATCATCATTCAAAAGTAAAACTTTTTTAAATTCTACTTTTTTACCCTTTTGTATGTTTAGTTTTTCAACTTTAAGAATATTGCTAGCAGAAACTTTGTACTGTTTACCGCCAGTTTCTATTACTGCAAAAGACATAAAATAACCTCTGTTAAAATTTAAGGCAATATAACCCTGTACTTTATCAAG
This sequence comes from uncultured Pelagibacteraceae bacterium, assembly GCA_902554135.1. The sequence goes on from CACDNJ010000002.1 coordinate 27,617, forward strand.
TCAAGTTCAATGATACTAAAATTGATCTTTTAAATTCCTCAATTTTGTAAAAACTTCCAATTTAGAGGCATTATTCATTTTGAGTTTATTTTTTATTTTATTATCTTCACATCTTAGAAATATATTGGTTTCTAATTCTTCGCCTAAAGTTATAGGAATAGTTGGTAGATTTTTTTGAGTTTTATTATCTACATTCTTAATTCTATCTTGTAGTTTCTCATTTTCTTCATCAATTTTTGTGCAGAATTGTCCATTTTTTTTTGTATATTCATGACCGCAGTACATCATGGTACTTTTTGGCAAGTTTTTAATTTTTTCTAAAGATTTAAACATCTGTTCAAATGTTCCTTCAAAAATTCTTCCGCATCCAAGAGAAAACAAGGTGTCACCTGTAAATATTATGTTAGTTTTTTGGGAATAAAACGCAATATGACCAAGGGTGTGACCAGGTATATGTATAATTTTAAAATCAGTTTCTCCCAAAGAGAATTGATCTCCATCACTTTTTTTAATATCTACACCAGGAATTCTTTTTTCATCATAGGAAGAACAAACAATCTTTGAATTATATTTTTTTTTTAAATCTATATTTCCTCCTACATGATCATGATGATGGTGTGTGTTTAAAATAAAATCTAATCTTTTGTAAGTTTTAGTGATTTCTAAGTCAACAGGGTCAAATTCAGATGGATCAACAACTCCTACCAGATTTGTTTTTTTATCCCTAATTAAGTAACTATAGTTATCTGATAGGCATCTAATAATTGAAATGTCCAGCATTTTAACTCAATAAAAATATTCCAAGTTTAGAAAATAGATTTTTTATTTCAAGGTTACTTTTTTTGATTTCAGAAGTTGAATTTTCATTAACTCCTATCACTCTGTTAATTTTAATATTTTTTTCTAAACAGAAATGAAATAGATCTTTAATTGTACACATGTGAAGGTTAGGAGTATTGTACCAGGTATTAGGTAGGGTTTTTGTGATTGGCATTTTTCCAAATAATAATAGACTTGTTCTAACTTTCCAATATCCAAAATTAGGTATTGATATAATTACTGACTTACCAATCCTCAACAAATCTTTTAAAACTTTTTCCGGATTATAAAATGCCTGAAGCGTTTGACTCAAAACAACAAAATCAAAGGACTGACTTGGAAATTGATGAAGTTCTGTTTCCGCATTGCCTTCTATAACCGAAAGACCCTTATAAATACATTTTTTAACATTTTCCTCTACAAGTTCTAAACCACGCGCTTCTATATTTTTTTCTTTAATTAGAAGATTCATTAAAGATCCATCTCCACAACCAACGTCTAGTACTCTTACGTTTTTAGGCAACAAATCTACGATTACTTTAAATTCTTTTTTCATTTTTAAATTTTATATACATTGAGTCTATAAATCCTTTTAAAGTTTTTAGAAATTCTGGTTCATTTACTAAAAAAGAATCATGACCTTTGTCAGTTTTGATTTCAGCGAAAGAAACATCAGCTCCTGAGGCATTAAGAGCAATAACAGTATCCTTATTTTCTTTTGTTGTGTAAAGCCAATCAGAAGAGAAGGAAATAACTAAGAATTTTGTTTTTTGATTTTTAAAAGCCTCAACGAGCCCCCCTTTAAATTGTCTGGATAAGTCAAAATAATCCATCGCTCTAGTGATGTATAAAACAGAGTTTGCATCAAATCTTTCAACAAATGTGTAACCTTGATGTCTTAAATAACTTTCAACTTGAAAGTCAGCATCAAAACTGAATTCGTAATCAGCTTTTTCCTGAAGCTTTCTACCAAATTTTTCCTGCATTCCTTTTTCAGATAAATAACTGATATGACCCACCATTCTTGCGACAGCCAAGCCATTTTTTGGTTGAACATTTTTTTTTAAATATTCTCCTTTGTTCCAAACAGGATCTGCCATAATAGCCTGTCTGGCTAACTCATTAAGAGCAATATTCTGAGCGCTATGGCTTGTGCTACAAGCAATTGGGACTGCAGAAAAAGTTCTATTTGGAAATGTTGCACAAAACTGAAGTAACTGCATTCCGCCCATAGACCCCCCTGTGGCACAAAGAAGTTTTTCTACTCCCAAATGATCTAACAGAGTTTCCTGTGCTTTAACCATATCTCTTATTGTTATAACTGGAAAATTTAATCCATAAGGTTCATTTGTTTTTTTGTCTATTTCTTTAGGACCCCACGAACCCATACATCCACCAATGACATTTGCGCAAATTACAAAATATTTATTTGTATCGATGGCTTTCCCGGGTCCTACAGCCGTTACCCACCAACCTTCTCTTTTTGTAATTGGGTTAACTCCACTAACAAATTGATCGCCTGTAAGTGCGTGAAAAATTAATATAGCATTGTCTTTGGATGCATTTAATTTTCCATATGTTTCATATGCCAAAGGAAAATCCTTAACAGTTTGCTTACAATCTAGCAAAAGAGGTTTGGATATATTTAATTTTTTAATATTTTCTAATTTATCGTTCATATAAAAAAAAAGCCCAGCTAGACTGGGCAAAAACCCTGTTTAGCTGCATTTACTTAGCGCTCGCAATTCGGTTAAATCAGCGCCAGACATGTATACTAAATCGCCACAAACATGTCAATTTATTCAAATAAACCTATTTCCATTATACAAATGGAGTCGCTTTTAATATAAGACATCTAAAATATTATGAAATTGCCTAGTCCCAGAAAGATTATAGCAGAAAAATATGTTGCTGGATTAAGTTTATTTAAAAGCATACGAAGTCCAATAAAATTATCAGCGAACGAATCCGCGTTAGGACCAAGTCCTAAAGCAATAAAATCTTATAATTCTATAGGAAAAGGCTTTGTAAGATACCCAGATTCGGACGGCACTTTTTTTAGAAAAGTTTTAGGTAAAAAATTTCGCTTAGATAGTAACAGAATTATTCTTGGCTCAGGCTCTGACCAAATATTTGAATTAGTTTGTAAGCTTTTTTTACAAAAAGGAGACGAGGTTATTGTTACACAGTACAGTTTTATAATCTATAGAATTTACAGCAGAATGTGCGGTGCAATTGTAAAATTTGCTAAAGAGGAAAATTTTATGCCATCTGTACAATCAATATTAGATTGCGTTAACAGAAAAACCAAAATTGTTTTTCTGGCTAATCCAAATAATCCAACAGGAACATATTTGGATCGAAGTGAGATGTTGGAATTAAGAAGAAGACTAAGAAGTGATATCTTATTGGTCGTAGATGATGCGTACTGTGAGTTTATAGAAGATCCTAACTTTGCTTCAGGAATTAAATTATTTTCTAAATCAAAAAATGTTTTGGTAACAAGAACATTTTCAAAAATATACGGTTTAGCAGGATTAAGAATAGGGTGGGGTTATTCTTCAAAGGCAATAATTCAAAAGCTGTATGAAATTAAACCTCCATTTAACGTTAGCAGACCAGCTTTATTTGCTGCCACACAAGCAGTGCAAGATACTAGTTGGCTTAACAAGGCCATCAAGCATAACAATTATTGGTCTGAAAAAATATTTGAAGTGATAGATGAAATTGGAATTGCTACCAACAAAACAAATGTTAATTTTTTTCTCTTAAATTTTGATTTTGTTGAAAAATCATCATCTCAAGTATTTAACAAACTAGCAAATTCGGGAATTCTAGTAAGACAAATGAATGTTTATGGTATTAAAAACTCATTGAGGGTGACAATAGGAAATAGTAATGAAAACAAAAAGTTTATTACAACACTAAGGAAAATTTTTAATGTTTGAACAAGTATCAATTATTGGTTGTGGGTTAATAGGTTCTTCAATCTTTAAGTCCTTAAAGAAAAACAAATCAGTTAAAAAAGTAATAACTTTTGATAACGATCAATCTGTTAGTGAAATTATAAAAAAAGAAAATCTTTCAGACAAAATTGTTTCTAGTTCGGAAGAAGCAGTTAGTAACGCCGATCTAGTTTTAATTTCAACTCCTTTAAGCAGTTTTGAGGCAGCAATTGATTCAATAAAAAAAAATCTTAAATCGGGATCAATTTTAACAGATACAAACTCAGTAAAAAAAGGAGCAGATTTAATCGTTAAAAAAATGAATTTAAAAAATATTTCTTGGATTCCTAGCCATCCTGTTGCCGGTACTGAAAAAAGCGGACCAAGAGCAGGTTCATCAGATTTATTTAAGGATAGATGGACAATATTAACGCCAGATTCTAAAATAAAAGATTCAGACGTAAAGAAACTCTCTTTTTTTTGGGAATCAATGGGAAGCAAAGTAAAAATTATGTCAGCAGAAGATCATGATAAAATATTATCTTTAACAAGCCATCTTCCACACGTAATCGCTTACAATATCGTTAGAACCGCAATGGGCGATGATGAAAAAACAAAGAAGGATGTTATTAGGTACAGTGCTGGTGGTTTAAGAGATTTTACAAGAATAGCAGCATCAAACCCAATAATGTGGAAAGATATATTCATTGATAACAGCGATCTAATCATTGATGGAATCAACAAATTTACTAAAAGTTTGGATGAGTTTAAGAAAGCTATTACAGAAAAAGATAGTAAAAAACTTTTAGAAATTTTCAAAAAATCTAAGGAATTTAGAGAAGCAATTATCAAAGCAGGCCAGGATACAGACGAACCAGGGTTTGGTAGAAAATAATTAATCTATTAAGTCAATTTCCTTATAAATTTCTGTTTGAAGCTTTTCTATAAATTTTTCTTTTTCCAAACCTGGCTGAATAGGAGAAAGAAAAGATACAGTAATTTTTCCAGGATATTTATTAAAAATATTTTTAGGCCATACTTTTCCCGAATTTAATCCAACAGGTATACAGGGTATCTTTAGAGTTTCATAAATTTTACCGACTCCTTTTTTAAAAGGAACTCTATCTTTATACCCAACTCTTGTGCCTTGAGGAAAAATTAATAATGGTCTGTTACTTTTTTCTATACTTTTTTTGATTCTATCAAAAAAATTTAAGTTTTCTTTAGTTGTCGTATTTCTTACAATTTCTATTGCTCCAATTTTTTTTAGTCCCCAACCAAAAAAGGGAATTCTTAACAGTTCTTTTTTTAAAATAAAAATAGGGCCATTAATAACCGTTTGTAGAGCAAATGTCTCAAACATAGATTGATGGGCTGAAGCAACAAAAAATTTTTCGTGTTTTTTTAAATTATCCAAACCTTTAAATTCTGTTTTAGTATTTAAAAAGATTTTTAATATGAAAACCACATAGTGCGAAAGAAATCTTCCTAAAAATAACATGTATTTTTCTTTTAAAAAAAGAAATGGTACAGCTACTATAGATACTAGAGCTATACCAAAGTATAAAAATATATTAAAAAATAATGATCTAAAAAATATCATCAACTAAATGATTTCAGAAATTTTTTGTCTTTTTCTGGCAATTTTAACTTTTCCATTTTTTACTATTATTTCTGAGGCCAGGGGTTTCGTGTTATAGTTGGATGAAAGAGTTGAACCATAAGCTCCAACATTTGTAACAGCAATCAGATCATTCTCATTTAGAAAAGAAAAGTTTTTGTATTTTAAGAAAGTATCTGTGCTTTCACAAATAGGTCCGACAAATTCTACGTTTCCAACAATCCTTTTTTTTGATTTTGAAACAGGAATAATATTATGTCTTGCATTATATAATGCAGGTCTCATAAAATCATTCATGCCAGCATCTATAATAACAAAATATTTTTTTCCATTTTTTTTAATAAAAACGACTTTTGAAATTAAAGTACCCGCATTGCCAACAATAAATCTTCCTGGTTCAAAAATTATTTTACAATTTAGTTTTTTTTGAAATTTTTTAACTAAAATAGAATAATTTCTAATATTAATTTTTTTTTCTTTATTATGATAGGGTATTCCAAATCCTCCGCCTAAATCAACATATTCAAAATTAATTTTACTTAATTTAATTATTTTGTATAAAATATTCAAAGTTCTTCTGTACGGCCCTATGGATGTGATTTGACTACCAATATGGACACTTATTGCTTTAATTTTTAAATTTTTAAATTTTTTAGCATTTCTACAAAATTTTAAAAAGTTTGATTTTGGCAAGCCAAATTTACTATCTACTCTTCCAGTAGAAATTTTCGAATGAGTATCGGCATCTACACCAGGATTTATTCTTATCCCTATAGGAGTTACTCGATTCATTTTTCTTGATATTCTATCGATTAATCTTGCTTCACTTTCTGATTCAACATTAATCAACAAAAGTCTTTTTTGAACAGCCAGTTTAAGTTCATTCTTTGTTTTTCCAACACCAGAAAAAACGATTTTATTTGGTTTAATTTTAGCTTTTAACGCTTTCAGCAGTTCACCTTCTGAAACTACGTCTGCTCCTGATCCCAGTTTACCCAATTCTGATATAAGAGATACATTTGAATTAGATTTAACAGAAAAACAAACTAATGGATTTATTCTTTTAAAATAATTAGAAAAAGTTTCAAAATTATTTCTAATTTTTTTATAAGAATAGATATAAAATGGAGTAATGTTATTTTTGGCAACACTTTTAATAGAAGTGTTGTCTATAAATAGGTTTTGGCCTTTATAAATTAAGCTCATAATTTTACGAAATTATAATAATATTTTTAATCTGATTTTCAGATTTATATACTGGGACTGATTTTTTTCCGCAACCAAATAAAATTATTAAAATAGTTATTACAAATAATGTTTTACTCATTTTATTTCACTTTTGTATTTTTTAATCATTTTTTTAATGTTTTTAGATGCTGTGCCACCATATGATGTTTTTGAATTCATAGAGCTTACAACATCAAACATTTTTATATTATCAATATCAAATTTTTTGATAAATTTATTAATTTCTCCAACTGAAAGTTGATCAAGTCTAACCTTTTTTCTTTCAGCATAGTTTACCAATTTTGATGAGGTAACGTAAGCTTCTCTGAAAGGTAGGTTTTTTTTCTTCACCAGGTAATCTGCAAAATCAGTTGCTGTCGTATATCCTTTTTGAGCCATACTTTTCATATTATTTTTTTTTGTATTTAAGTTTATTATTAGTTCTATAGCCATAGATACCGTATCTTTTAAAGTATCATAGCTGTCAAAAACTAACGCTTTGTCATCTTGTAAATCTTTATAATATGAAATGGGCAATCCTTTCATGATAGTTAGCATAGAGTTAAGTTTTCCATAATTAATTGCTGTTTTTCCTCTAATCAATTCTGCTGGATCAGGATTTCTCTTTTGAGGCATTATAGATGAGCCTGTTAAAACTTTGTCGCTAAATTCTACAAAACTAAAAGCTTCTGAGTTAAAGATTATAAAGTCCTCAGCTAATCTGGATAAGTGCATAGCACAAGTTGCTGCTGCAGATAGAAAATCAATAGCAAAATCTCTATCACAAACTGCGTCGATAGAATTTCCAGTTGGTTTTTTAAAACCAAGTTTTTTTGAAGTGAATTTCCTATCTATATTAAAAGATGTACCAGCCAGTGCAGCTGAACCTAAAGGACATTCGTCTATTAACTCAATGTTATTTAGAAATCTTTTTTTATCTCTACTTAACATTTCTACGTAAGCGAGCAGATAATGAGCAAAAGATATGGGTTGAGCATTTTTTAAATGCGTGAATCCCGGCATTACTGTACTGATATTTTTTTCAGCTTTTTTTAGAATAGATTTTATTAATAGATTTAAAACTTTATTAATATCTAAAGAAGCATTTTTAACCCAGATTTTAAAATCAGTTACAACTTGGTCATTTCTTGATCTTGCTGTATGTAAATAACCAGCAGATTGACCAATTATTTCGAACAATCTTTTTTCGATATTTTGGTGAATATCTTCAAATTGTTCTTTAAATTTGAATTTATTTTTTTCGATTTCTTTTTTTATTTTTTTCAGTCCATTAATTATTTTTATTCCATCCTTTTTCGGAATGATTCTTTGTTTAATCAGCATTTCTGCATGAACAATTGATGCAAAAATATCTTCATTATAAAGTCTCTTATCAATGTTAATTGATGAACCAATTCTTTGAAAATTTCTAGAATTTGCTCTACCAACTCTGTGTGACCAAACAGTTTTATTTTTATTTCTCATTTTGTATGTTAAACCTATTCAAAATATATGAATATTCTAAGGTTTCTACTATTCCAGTTTATTTTTTTTACTTTTTTCAAGTTCAATTTTTTAATTGCAGCCGAACCCTTACCATTCAATAATATAGTTCTTCATAAAAATCCATTACAAGTTTCCCAAGTAAAATTTAAGGATTTTCACTTAAAAGATATTCAAATTAATAAAAATGATGGCAAGATTAAGATACTTAATTTTTGGGCAACTTGGTGTGCGCCTTGCAGGAAAGAAATGCCGTCTTTAGATAAATTTCAAGCTAAAAATAAGGATATTCTTGTTTTTCCTATAAATGTCGATAAACCAAACAAGGCGAAAACAAAGAAATTTTTTAAAGATTTAAATATCAAAAATCTTCAAATATATTTTGATGACGAACTTCAATTGGTTAATCAATTTAAATTGAGAGGTGTTCCTACCACCATTCTAATAGATCAAAATGGCTTTGAATTTGCTAGGATCACGGGAGATATAAATTTTGATGACAAAAAATTTATTCAATGGTTAAATCAATTTAGGTGATATTTGTGAGGTATTCTTTAAATGCAGTTATAATCGAACCTCGATCAAAATCCCCACCTAAAAATGCTGTTATACTTTGTCATGGATACGGTGGTGATGGAAAAGATATTTCAATTTTAGCAAATTATTGGAAAACATTTTTACCTGATACCTTGTTTATTTGTCCAGACGCTCCAGAAACTTGTAAAGTAAATCCTGCTGGATTTCAGTGGTTTGATTTAATGGATCAAACAGAAGATGAAATATTATCCAAATCATTAATTGCTGAATCTAAACTTAACAACTTTATTGATGAAGTTAAGGATATAAATAAACTTGATACGAAAAAAATAGCTTTAGCTGGATTTAGTCAGGGCTGTATGATTTCTATTCAAACAGCACTTAAGAGGAAAGAACAAATTAACTGTTTGATTGGTTATTCTGGAAAAATTTTAAATATCAAACATTTGAGCAAAAATATTGTTTCTAGGCCTGAAATTTATCTTATGCATGGAGATATAGATGCTGTAGTACCACTAAATTTTTTATTAGAAGCCAAGGAATTTTTTACTAAACAAGATTATAAAATTAATACAAAAATATTTAATAATTGCGAACACAGAATTCCAGTCGAAGGTTCAAGCATAGGTTTGGAGTTTTTAAAAAAAAATTTATATAAATAAACCATTTGAGTGTAACAAAATTATAACTTGATAATTATTTTTCTATAAGTTAGCATCAGAGCATGATTATAGCTTCAAGTGAGAGAGTGCCTCTTGAAAAATGTCCTGCTTTGGTTTTGAATGCGGATTTTAGACCGCTTAGTTATTATCCTTTGTCTTTATGGTGTTGGCAGGATGCTATCAAATCTGTTTTTCTAAATAGAGTTAGTATTGTTTCGACATATGAAAGAAAAGTTAGAAGTCCTTCTTTTGAAATGAGTTTACCAAGTGTGATAGCATTAAAAAGTTTTGTTAAACCATCTACACATCCAAACTTTACAAGGTTTAACGTATTTCTTAGAGATAAATTTACTTGTCAGTATTGTGGTGACAAAAGAGATTTAACTTTTGATCATTTGCTTCCAAAATCTAAAGGAGGGTTAACTGATTGGGAAAACGTTGTCACAGCATGTTCAACTTGTAATGTTAAAAAGGGAGGAAAACTTTACACGAATTGTGATCTTCAATTAAAAAAAAGACCGTTTATTCCTACAGTAGATGATCTACACAAAAATGGCAGAAACTTTCCTCCAAATTTTTTACATGAAAGTTGGATGGATTATCTATACTGGGATATTGAATTAGAGCCTTAATTAAATTTTTTCAGATATTTTTATTGCAGCTTTGGATGAGGTTCTGATTATTTTATCTAAAATTGAATATAACCCATCTTTTGTAGCACCTTTATTATAAGCTTCGTTTTTGTGGTCAATTTCTTCTTGTCTAAACTTTTCAATATTTTTTTTTAGTTCTTTTTCATCATCTCCTAATTTATCAAGTTGTTTTTTGTAATGATCATCAATAACTTCTTCGACAGAAGCTGTACATAGCATCGCAGCTTTTTGATCTATCATTGTTGTACCGAAACCCAGAGCTACCCCCATAAGATCCCACAATGGCAAAAAAGCCGTAGGTTTTATTTTTCTTTTTTGTATTTCTTTATCAAAAAATTCAAAATGTTTTTTCTCTTGTCTCTTCATTTCTTCAATTGTTTTTTTAAGCTTTTCATTCTGCTTGAATGTATTTAATGCTAGAAGTTGGCCTTCATAAATTTTGATAGCACCACGCTCTCCTGCATGATCAACTCTTATGATTTCTTCTAAAGTTTTTTTATCAGTTGATTTCATAATTTCTATATAACCTTATAAATATCATGAATAGAATGAAAGAAACAATAATGTTAATTGATGCAAGGGACAAACCAAATAAGGTAAAATTTACATCCTTGCAACTTATAGTATTTTGTTTTAGCTGTTTTAGAATATCTTGTTTAGTTAAACCTTCTTTTAAGTTTTGTGATTCACACACAATAGACTCGCTAAAAAAACCTTGCTCAATACCAAAATGATAAAAAGCTAGAACGGCACCTAATAGAGAAATTAAGCTTAATAATAATAAATGTATTTTTACATTTTTTTTAATTAGCAGAATACTTAAAACCAATAGAATTGAAACAATATATGGAAAGCGCTGATACACACAAAGTCTGCATGGCTCATGACCAAGTGCATATTCAATTATATAGGCTGATATTAGAGATACAGATAATCCAAATAAAATAAAAATTAAAATTGTATTAGTTTTTTTACTCATAATTTTATCTAAATAGAAAATAAAATATCCCACCAATAATCAGGAGAAGCCCAGTTATAATAATAGACCACTTGGTTCCTTGTTTTTCTAAAAAGGGACCAAATTTTTCTCCATATCTATAAGTTAAAAAGGATACTAAAAAAAATCTTAAACCTCTTGTTACGACACAAATAATTATAAAAGACACTATATTAAAATGAATGAACCCACTTGATATTGTTAAGAGTTTAAATGGAAGAGGGGTAAAGCCAGCAGTAAAAAGTATACCAAGCCAAGAGACAAACCCTCCTTTCGTTGAAAATTTTTCTTTTAAAAAATTAGGGTCTTCATAGCCATAAAGTTCAAATATTTTGATACCAACTTCATTAAAAAAAACATAACCGATAAAATATCCAAAAAGTGCACCAAGAACTGAAAAAATAGTTGCAATTAAAGCTATTCGAATAAATTCATTTTTTTTTGCGACTACCATAGGAATAATCATTACATCAGGCGGTATGGGAAAAAATGAACTTTCTATAAAAGCCTCAAATGCCAGAAGTTGTTTGGCATATTTCTTACCAGCCCAGGAAACACACTTATCATATATTTTTTTGATCATTTTTTTTGTTGCGTCTTAAATTAATTCAAAACATAATGTTTGTACAAACATTAATTTATGTGGAGAAATGGGCGAATGGTGGAACTGGTAGACGCGTTGGATTCAAAATCCAATGGTAGCAATACCTTGAGAGTTCGAGTCTCTCTTCGCCCACCAATACAATGGATATATCAAGGACAAATAGTTTAGTTGAATTATTTTTTGATAGGTTAGAAAAAACCGATAAAAAGAAACCTTTTTTAACTTGGTTAAAAAATAAAGATTATCAGTTTAGCTGGGGCGAAGTTTCTGAAAAAATATTTAAGCTTTCAAATAAAATCAGATCTTTAATTCAAGAAGGTGATAGATGCATTCTCTTATCTGAAAACAGACCAGAGTGGTTGATTTCTGATATTGCTATAATGAATGCAGGCGGAATATCAGTTCCTATTTTTACAACGTACTCAGCAAGTGACTACGAGTATATTCTAAATGATTGTAAACCCTCAATCATTATTGTTTCGAATGATAATCAATTTAAAAAAATAAAAAAATTTATTGGGAATGAAGTTAAAACAATTATTTCTTTTGAAAAATTAGAAAGTTCAAGCCTGCTAATTTCAGATATCTATAATGAAAATATAAAAGATAAAACAATAAACAAAAATATAAAAAGAAAAATGCCGGCTTGTATAATTTATACCTCCGGTACTTCTGGTAGTCCCAAAGGTGTAATTTTAAGCCATGGAGGAATATTGTCAAATTGTGAAGGGGCATTAGACATACTTCAGTCTCTTACGAAGAAAAAAGAACCCGTTTTTTTGACCTGGCTTCCTCTCTCCCACTCTTATGAACATGCTGTTCAATTTATTCAGATATTTTTGGGGGCTAAAGTTTTTTATGCAGAAAGTTTAGAAAAACTTATATCAAATATGTCTGATGCAAAACCAACAATTATGACAGCTGTACCTAGATTTTATCAAAATCTTTTTAGTAAAATTAATATTAATTTTAATAAACAAACAGGTTTCAAGAAAAACTTAATTAATAAAACAATTGAATTAGGAAAAAAAACACTGAGAAAAGAAAAATTAAAGTTGAGTGAAAAAATTATTAATTTTTTATGCCATAATTTAGTAAGAAGAAAAATACAAAAGCAGTTCGGGGGAGACCTGCAAGCTTTTGTTTCTGGAGGTGGCGCTTTAGATAAAGATGTAGGAGAGTTTCTTAATGCGGTTGGTCTACCAACGTTACAAGGTTATGGGTTAACAGAAACTTCACCTGTAGTAAGTTGCAATTTACCAGGCTCAATCAAAGTTGAAACTGTAGGTCCACCTTTCAAAACAAATCAGGTGAAAATAGCAGAAGATGGAGAAATTTTAGTCAAAGGTGAGAATGTTATGCTTGGTTATTGGAATAAAGAAAAAGAAACTAATGAAATTTTAAAAAATGGCTGGTTGCATACAGGCGATATTGGAGAAATAGATTCCAATGGATATTTAAAAATTACTGATAGAAAAAAAGATATTATCGTTAATCATGGTGGAGACAATATTTCTCCAAGTAAAATAGAAAACTTCATTTGTAATAATGAAAAAATCAAACAGTGTTTAGTTTATGGAGATAAAAAAAATTATTTAGTTGCATTAATAGTTGTAGATCCAAAAGATAAAAATGATTCAACTATAAAAAACATTATTGAAAATTTAAATAAAAATTTATCAATTATTGAAAAAATAAAAAAATTTAAGCTAATAGATGAAGAATTTACAATTGAAAATGGCTTGATGACACCGACCTTAAAGTTAAAAAGAAAAAAAATAATTGAAAAATATCAACAGGAACTAGAAAAACTTTATTAAAAATTTAATTATTTTTTATAAAAAAACGTTGATATTACTTACTTTTTTAAAATAATTTTTTAATTTAATAAATAAATTGCAAAATAAATTTTTTTTTAATTTTTTTAGAATCAATTTATGTTTGACATCAATAAATAAAAACATAATGATACAATTATCAAACGAATCATTAAGATTTGTTTTTAAACAGGGAGATATAGATGGCTAAAAGACGTAAAAAAAAGAAAAAGAAGGCTAAAAAAAGAAGAAGAAGAAGAAGATAATTAGTTTTCTATTAAAACGCCCTTTCCAAATCTCACGGAAAGGGCGTTTTTTATTGTACCATTTCTAAATTTTGAGTTCTACCAAGAGCTTTATCCATTTTCTTTTTTGCATCTTCGGCTGAAATCTTTAAAACAACTTCAAATTCGCTTTGTAATCTGTCGTAAGCTTGCTCAAATAATTGTCTCTCACTATATGATTGGTCCGCAATTGTATTTGAGGTTTTATTTAAATCTTTTACAACTTCAGCAAGTTCATAAATCTTACCCGAATTAATTTTTTGCTCGTATTCTTGTGCTCGTCTACTCCACATAGTTCTTTTGATTTTAGGTTTGGTTTTTAAAATCGAAACGCATTTATTAATCTGATTAACCGAGGATATAGGTCTTAAGTGACTTTGTTGGTTTATTGGTATAGTCAAGGTTAGTTTATCTCTTTCGATTAATATTTTATAATAGTTTATTCCAATTTCACCTATAACAGCTTTGTCGACCGAAGTAATTTTTCCAACACCATGTTTAGGATAAACAACATGATCATTCACATTATATGCTCTTTTTTCGCTTGGTTGTTTCTTTATTTTTTTAATTATAACTTTTTGTTCGGCAATATTTGTTTTTTTTGTTTCCAGTATTTTTTTTTGAGGTTTTAATTTTTTAATCTTTTTTTGAAAAATTTTTTTTCTTTTTTTAGATTTTTTTTTCGGCATAATTAATCTCCAGGTTTTTCTGAAAAATATTTATCAAATTTATTTTTCTCATTTTTAAATTTTTCTGCATCTTGAGGAGGATCTTTTTTTTGTGCAATATTGGGCCATATCTTAGAATATTTTTCATTTATTTTAAGCCACTTCTCCTTGTCATTTTCTTGGTAGTCTGCATCAGAAACAATAGCGTCTATGGGACACTCAGGTTCGCAAACTCCGCAATCAATACATTCATCAGGATGAATTACAAGCATATTTTCACCTTCGTAAAAACAATCTACAGGACATACTTCAACACAGTCCATTAATTTACATTTTATACATTCATCTTTGACAATGTATGTCATGATTTTTTTCCTTTTAATATATTCGATTTTATTTCTCCATTTAACTTATCTGGTACATACATCAATCCACAAATTCGTCTCATCAGAGTACTTTCGTATATGTCCGATTTATCATCTGATAAAATAATATTCCACAAAAATTCTAAAACTAACTTTTTTGTATTTAAGTCCATTTTCTTCACTTTTTGTGTATATTCTAAAATTTGGTTAGAATTTTTTTCATATTCTTCAGCTTTTTCTACCAAACTAATAATTTCATTCTGACTTAAATTTTTAATATTTTCATTTCTCTCTCTTTCTTTTTTCAAGAATAATTCTGTAAAATTTATAATTATTTTTTTTTCTTTTTCTGAATAATTTTCATCAATTCTTGCCGCATGTATTAACAAGCAAATAACCTTGATTAAATCGTTATTTTTATCACTCATTTTAGATTTAAGGACATTAATTTTTTAAAAGGATTATTATTTTTATTAGTAAATTTAGTTTTTTTTCTGACTTTTTTATCACCAGTATATGAAAAAATATCTTTTTTCTTATCCTCTATTTTATAATTCATAAGATCTAATAATTGATAAAAGTTTTCTTTAGAAGAACCCAAAAGATTCATCATTTCAGATGTTATTTGAAATTTTCCTTGTTTAGTATTTTCTATTATTTTTAAGAAAAATTTTTCTAAAATATCCACTCTTACATAAAAATTTCTGAATTTTTCAAACCCACACAAAAGAAGAAATTTGGCATCAAATTTTCTCTCATCATCAACCAAAAAATTTAAACCAGACTTTGGTATTTCGTGACCTTTCAAAATATTATTGAAAAATTTCCAAAGTGTTATTCTAAGTTTGACAGCTTTAGGTTTTAACATTTTTGGTAAAAAGATGTGGTATCTGCCAATTTTGATTCCTAATTTAAAGAATTGTTTTCGTTCATCCTTTGATATTGAGTTAACAATATCTTTAACCTCACTTCTCTTTAAAACTCCATTTCCTTCATACAGTTGAAATGCAAGAGCTCTTAAATACTTATTCTTGTTTTCTAGCTTAGTTAAATTAATCAAATCATGTAATTCTTCGGATACTAAATTATTAATCCAATTATTTAAAAAAGATGACAAATTTTCTTTTTCATTTATTTCTAAGGCATCATCTGCAATGATTTCAATTTCAGGCGTTAAATAATTTTTTCCTTTTTTAATTTTTCCTATCGGACTGTCTTTCCAATAAATCTTATAGTTTTCTTTCAATTCCAGTTCTTTCTTATCGACAATTTCTTTTACTCTTTTAATCAATTCATCAGTTATTCCCTGTCTCGCAGCTTTTTTAAGAGATTTAATATCTGTGTCTAATGTTCCTGTTGTGAACTCTAAATTTAGTTTCAGTCCTTTTAATTTTCCAATCAGTTGTTTATTGATGATAACATCGTCATTTTCATTAATAGTTGTATCAAGTTTTATATCTTGTTTAAGACCTTTAGATAAAACGCTTATTCTTTTATCTATGAAACTTTTTGTAAGTTCTTTATGTAATCTTTCAGACAAATAGTCTTCTATATTTTTACTGGTTTCTATCCAATAGTCAGAATTTTCTGCCCAATTTTTCTTATTTGCAACATAAGACCAAGTTCTCACACTAGAAATTTTATTTGAAATCATATCAATATTTCCATGATATTTATCCAATCCTTTTAATTGGTTTTTCATATACTCATTTGGAATTTTATTTTTTTTTGTAGTTAAAAAGTCAAAAACTCTTCTTACCAATTCGATATGTTGACCGTAAGCCTTTTTCTGAAAATCCGGAATTTGACAACATTCCCAAAGCAATTCCAGGTTATCTCTTGAGCACTTAATCTTTTTTTCTTTCAATAAAAATCTTAGAACACTTTCATCTACTGAATCGGCTATTTTGATTAAGTTCTTATTATTTGGCTTTTTTTCTAATGAATTTATTAGACCATCTTCATCTTTAAAGTTTAAATCTGAATTACGCCAATAAAGTATTTTAGCATCATCAAGAGAATGTTTTTCGACTCTTTCGACCTCATCTGGTTCTAAATTTTCACAATCACCGGTTATACCGAATGCACCATCATTTTTATATCTTCCTGCACGACCAGCGATTTGTGATATTTCGGTAGTTCTTAACCTTCGAGTTTTTTTTCCATCAAACTTTTTTAAACTTGAAAAACTGATTTGTTCGATATCCATATTGATACCCATGCCTATTGCATCTGTAGCAACTAAATAATCAACATCACCAGATTGATAAAGTGCAACTTGAGAATTTCTGGTTTTGGGGCTTAAAGAACCCATTACAACTGCAGCTCCGCCTTTTTGTCTCCTTATTAGTTCAGCAAGAGCATAAACTTCTTCTATAGAAAATGCTATCAAGGCAGTTTTTCTTTTAAGTCTAGAAATTTTTTTATGACCATTAAATGTTAATTTCGAGAACCGTTCTTGTTTGACGAATTCAACTCCAGTCACTAAATCAGAGATAATATTTTTCATAATCTGAGAACCTAGAAACATGGTTAGCAACTCACCTCTGGAATTAAGAAGTCTATCTGTAAATATATGTCCTCTTTCTCTATCCGCACACATTTGAATTTCATCAACGGCCACAAAATCTACAACTTTATCCTTAGGCATAGATTCTACAGTGCAAATAAAATACTGGGCAGAACTGGGGAGAATTTTTTCCTCTCCTGTGATTAGAGCAACTTTTTCAGAACCAAGTTTTAGAACACATTTATCATAAACCTCTCTAGCTAAAAGTCTTAATGGAAAACCGAATATACCAGAGTTAAACTCCATCATTTTTTCGATAGCCATGTAAGTTTTTCCCGTATTTGTTGGACCCAATATGGCTACGATTTTACTTTCCATGTTGCTCATTAAGTTGTGCCATATTTTTTTCTAAACACTACATGTAGATTAGACCAGAGAACAAAAGATGATTAAATCATGACCGAATCACTTTGTCAAACGTTCTATTTTAATAAATTATTTTTGTAGTAGTCTATACTCTGTTTAGAATTTAAATAAAAAGAATGCAAAATTATACGAAGAAGCATATTAAATCGCTAAAAACTTCTGCAACTTTAGCAATCAATGAAAAATGTAAAGAGCTAAGGGCAAATGGTAAAAAAGTTTTTAATTTTGGTTTTGGGGGGTCTCCTTTTTCGATTCCAGATAAGATTGTTTCAGCTTTAAAAGACAATGCACATAAAAAAGAATACTTGCCCAGCATAGGCTTGAGAGATCTAAGAGAAGCTATTGCAAAATATATAAATCGAAATTCAAACAGTAGTAGACCAATTAACTGGAATATCAATTTTAAACAGGAAGACATCATTATAGGCCCAGGAACAAAACAGCTAATGTTTTTACTTCAATTAGGTTTTGAAGGAGAGTTTATTTTTCCTACAGGAAGCTGGGTGTCCTATGAACCACAGGCCGTTATTGCCAAAAACAAAGTACATTGGCTGGAAACTTTTAGGGAAGATAACTGGTTTCCAAAACCTGAAAAGATAGAGGAAAAAATAAAGAGTATTAAAAATAAAAATGTTATTTTATTCTTAAACTCACCCAACAATCCTACCGGAGCAGTTTGCAAAAATTTAAAGGAAATTGCAGAAGTTGCAAAAAAACATAAAATTATAATTTTGTCAGATGAAATATATACCCAACTTCAGTTTGATGAAAAATATAACTCGATATCAGAATATTACCCTGAAGGAACTATTATAAGTAGTGGTCTAAGCAAATGGCTGGGAGCAGGCGGATGGAGATTAGGTTTTTTTGCAGTTCCTGAAAAATTAAGAAATATTCTTGAAATGATTAAAATTCTTTCAAGCGAATCACTTTCTGCGGTTAGTGCGCCTATACAGTATGCGGCCGTAGAAGCATTTTCTAACGATTATTCAGATTATCTTAACAAAACTAGAAACATATTATTTTCAGTAGGAAATTATGTTTATAATAAATTAAAATCAAATAAAGTTTTAATAACGCCTCCCCAAGGCGGTTTTTATATAATGCCAGAATTTTTAAATTCGAAGTTTAAAACTTCACAGCAAATGTGCGATGATATTTTAAACAAAACTGGAGTTGCGTTATTGCCTGGCTCAGATTTTGGGTTTAAAGACAGCAGAATGTTAGCTAGATTGAGTTATACAGATTTTGATGGAGATGTACTTTTAAAGAATATTAGTGGTAGTAAAAAACTAGATGATGACTTCATCGAAAAGTATGCTCCAAATATTGTAGAAGGAACCAATAAATTGGTTGAATGGTCTAAAAGTCTCTAGATTCAATAATAAAATAAACGTCCAAATCAAGTTATTTAGTTTTACAATACCTATGATGAATTGATACATTTTCATTATTAATTGTACAATTAATACAAGGGAGGAAACATGAAGAGAATAATCTCTACAATCTCAGCTGTAGCAATGTTATTTGCATTGTCATTACCAATGATGTCTGTAGCAAAAGCTGCTGAGTTTTTTACGATAGGAACAGGTGGACCGACTGGAGTTTATTTCCAAGTAGGTAACTCTGTTTGTAAAATGTTACACAAACAAGCAATAAGTGCTGAACACGGAAGAAAAAAAGGTACAAATAAAGCATACAGATGTACCGCTCCTTCAACTGGTGGATCAAACTATAATATTGGTCAAATCAAAGCTGGAGAATTCCAATTCGGTGTTGCTCAATCTGACTGGCAGTTCCATGCAGTTAATGGATCTAGCAAATGGGAAGGAAAAAAGTTCGGTGATTTAAGAGCTGTTTTTTCAGTTCACAACGAACCTTTTCAAATTTGGGCAAGAAAAAAAGCCAAGGTTAAAGACTTTGCTGGTTTAAAAGGTAAAGTAGTTAACATTGGTAACCCAGGTTCTGGTCAAAGAGGAACAATGGAAGAGCTAATGAAAGCTATGGGTGCTGATATGAGTATGTTCAAAGGAACTACTGAATTAACATCTTCACAGCAAGTAAAAGCTTTATGCGATGGTAAAATAGATGCTTTCGGATACTCTGTAGGATTTCCTAACGGAGCTATGGAAGAAGCAGCTACTTGCGCAGCAAAAGCTATGCCTATAAATCTTACAGGTGGACCTGTTCAAGGTTTAATCGATGGTGCTGATTACTATGCAAAAGCAGTGATACCTAAAGGTACTTACACAGGTCAGAAAAAAGATGTAACTACTTTTGGTGTTAAAGCTACATTTGTAACTGGTGCTAATGTATCTGAAGAACTTGTTTATCTTGTAACGAAAGCTGTTATG
Organism: uncultured Pelagibacteraceae bacterium; assembly: GCA_902554135.1. The sequence continues at coordinate 47,608 of CACDNJ010000002.1, forward strand.
GAAAATTTTGATGATTTCAAAAAACAACATCCGGCTTTTGCTTTTCTTGAAAAGAAAAACATGATCAAAGATGGGCTTTCAGCTCCATTACATCCAGGTGCTGTTAAATACTACAAAGAAGCTGGATTAATGTAATAATTTTTTACATTTCAAATTAAAAGGCCCAATATTTTATTGGGCCTTTTTTTTATAATGGAGTATCTTAAGAATTTATGACGAATGGAAAAGAAAGTTTTATAGACACAAAGATTCAAGAGGATTTGTCGCCAACTCGTAATCTTTCTGGATTACATCTAAAGATCGTAGCAGCTATCGCAATCATATGGTCATTGTTTCAACTTTGGTATGCCTCTCCATTTCCATTCATGTTTGGTGTTGGTCTTTTTAAAGGATTACCAGCAAGAGCTATACACCTTGGCTTTGCACTTCTATTAGCATTTTTAATATTTCCACTTAATAAAAAAAAGGGAAAGATAGGAATTGCCGATGTGGCTCTTGCATGCTTGGCATTTTCTGCTTGCATTTATATTTATTTTTTTTATGACCAGATAGTTGACAGAGGCGGAATATTATTAAATTTAGATTTAAATTTTTTGGGTAAAGAATTTGTAGTACCGATTGAATTGATAATTGGATCTTTCGGAATTTTAGCATTATTAGAGTCCACCAGAAGAGTAATTGGTTTGCCACTTGTGATAGTGGCAACAGCATTTTTATTATTTTCTTTTTTTGGACAATATTTTCCTGATATAATTTCTCATGGTGGACTTTCAGTAAAAAGGCTCGTCGGTTATCATTGGTTTGATCAGGAAGCTATATTTGGAATACCAATTAGTGTTTCTTTAGATTTTATATTTCTTTTTGTATTATTTGGCGCTCTATTAGATACCGCTGGAGGCGGTAAATATTTTTTAGATTTAGCTTTTGCTATGGTTGGAAAAATGAGAGGCGGTCCCGCCAAAGCAGCAATACTTGGATCAGGAATGACAGGTTTAATTTCAGGCTCTTCCATTGCAAATACTGTTACAACCGGAACATTTACTATTCCGATAATGAAAAAAACTGGTTTTTCCAAAGAGAAAGCAGGAGCCATTGAAGTTTCAGCATCAGTTAATGGGCAAATAATGCCACCCGTTATGGGAGCAGCAGCTTTTATTATAGCTAGCTTTATTGGAATAACCTATTTTGAAGTAGTTAAGCACGCATTTTTGCCTGCGATTATATCTTACATAGCTTTATTTTATATCTCTCACCTTGAAGCTCTAAAACTAAACCTTAAAGGTATGGAAGAAAAAGATATACCAAACTTACGTAAAACTTTTATTTCCGGTCTTCATTTTTTAATCCCAATTTTTGTTTTAATTTATTTGTTAGTTTATTTAAGACTTACAGCTTCTTTCTCAATATTTTATACAATAGTTACTTTACTAACGGTCAATCTAATAAAAAAACTTATTGATGGTTCTAAAGATAAAGATTTTATTAATCCTTTGAAGCAATGGTTTAATGAGTCAATAACAGGTTTTCAGAAAGGCGCTTATAATATGGTGGGTGTTGGCGTAGCTATTGCTACAGCAGGCGTGATAGTTGGCGCAGTTGGTTCTACAGGGTTAAGTACAAACTTAATTATTGTAGTTGAGTCTTTAGCAAAAGATAATGTTGTTATTTTAATTCTTCTAACAATTGTATTATGTTTGCTTTTAGGGATGGGTCTTCCAACCACAGCCAATTATGTTGTTGTTGCATCTTTAATGGCAGCAGTATTGGTTGATGTAGGAAATGCATCAGGCTACATATTTCCATTAATAGCGGTTCACTTATTTGTATTTTACTATGGATTAATGGCCGATATAACACCACCAGTCGGTTTAGCCTCGTATGCGGCTGCAGCAATATCTGGGGGAGATCCTTTAAGAACTGGAGTTCAATCTTTTTGGTATAGTTTACGAACAGGAATTCTTCCTATTGTATTTTTGTTTAACCATGAACTACTTTTGATTGGTGTTGAAAATATTTGGCATGGTTTAATCGTTATCTTTACATCGTTGGCAGGAATACTCGTTTTCACTTCAGCAACACAGGGATGGTTTTTTAACAAGCTTAGAATTTATGAAATTATAATTTTTCTAATTATTGCAACTGCTTTACTGAGACCGGGTTTCGTATTAAATAAATTTACACCTGAATATAATTTTCAAGATTTGAATCAAAGCCAAGAATTAATTTTGAAACCAGAGAAAGAAGTTCGTGTTAAGGTTACCAGGGTGACTGAGTATGGGGAAAGATATAAACTTTTTGTTATTCCAAAGAATTCTTTTGAAGAAAATTATGATTTAGAAAAATTGGGAATTTCTGTGATCTCAAAAGATGGAAAGTTTGTTATTGATGGTCTAAAATGGAATGGTCTTGCTAAAAAAATAGGATTATCACTTGATGATCAGATAACAGAATTTAAAGTTGAGAATTTAAATAGACCTAATAAGGCAATAGTTTATCCATTTGCGTTCTTAGTTTTGTTTGTTTTTGGATATTTGAATTATAGAAGAAAGCCAGTTTAGGGTTTTAGAATTTTCCACACCCCTGAAGTTACAGCCACTACACCTTGAGAATTAATTATTTCACAAGTTAAAAAAACTAAAGTTCTTGTTTTTTTTTGAACTTTTACTTTAGCAACTAAATTATCTCCCGGCTTGCCTGCGGAAATAAATTTCATTTCTAGGGAAATTGTTACGCATTGCTTTCCATCAGCTACTCTGTGAGCTGCGTTTCCCATTCCTGTATCGGCAATAAAAGTAAGAAAACCACCATGAGCCATTCCAGCCGTGTTTAGATGCATATCTTTGACTGTGGTCTGATACTCATAATTAGAGTTATCAATCTTTTTTCCTTTTAATCCACCAACATGCTTCGAATAACCTGAATTAGTTTCGTCCATATTTCCTTTTATCATACATTGGTGCTAGTTGTGAGAAAATAACAGCTGATAAAATTATAACTATTCCCAAAATTTTAAATTCGTTTAGGTACTGATCTAAAATGAACCATGCAGCTATTGTACCAAAGACGCCTTCCAAAGAAAAAATAATTGCTACAGGTGCAGGAGATAAATTTTGTTGTCCATATACCTGAAGGAGAAAAGCTATTCCACTTGATAATACACCAGCATAAAGGAGCTCCTTACTTTCCATTAAAAGCACTTGAAGAGAAATATACTCAAAAGAAAATGCGGGAATAAATGACATTATCGAGGCTGTTAAGCATTGAAAAGTAGCTATAGTGATTGGGTAATTAAATATTTTAATAAACTTTGCTATATAGATTATATGCAATGCCCAAAAAAAGGCACCAGCAACAACTAGCGAGTCACCAAAACGAACTCTTATATTGCTTAGTTCACTTAAAAATAGGCCGCCGACTAAACACAGAAGAACAGACGGCCAAACAGAACGATGTATTTTTTTTGAAAACAAAAAATAAGATAATATCGGCACAATAACTACATAGAGTATTGTAAAAATTGCAGAATTTGCAACATCAGTGTACAAAAGTGAAATTTGCTGAAGAGCATTTCCCGCTGCTAAAGAAAATCCTATTAAGAACCAATAGACTGCTGCAATTTTAAAACTTAATTTACTTTCTTTAACTTTTTTGTATTCGAAAATAAAAAAAAAAGGAAGAAGAGCTAAAAAACCTAACAGCAATCTACTTGCTGAGAATGTGTATGGTCCGATATAATCCATACCCATATCTTGAGCCACAAAAGAGGTTCCCCAAATAACAGAACATGAAATTGCACAGATTAATGAGAATACCCTTTTATTCATTTAGACAGCCAGTTTAAATGCAAAGTCTTTACCTAGACTTTGGGATAAGTGGACACAAAATCTGGCACCTTCAGCACCATCTATTACCCTGTGATCATAAGATAGGGATATCGGGAGCATTTTTCTTGTAATGAATTGACCATTAATTTTTTTAATTTTTTCAAATGTTTTTCCAACCCCAAGTATAGCAACTTCAGGAGGGTTGATTATTGGTGTAAAAAAGTTTCCACCAATACCTCCCAAGCTTGAAATTGTCATAGAACCACCAAAAAATTCTTTTTTATCTATCTTTAGTTCTTTGCATGCCTTGCTTACTCTTTTTAATTCTTCAAAAATTTCTTTTAAACCCATTTGATCGACATTTCTTATCTTAGGTACCATTAGACCATGAGGCGTATCTACTGCAAAACCAATATGAAAATACTTTTTAAAAATTAATTTATTTTTTTGGGAATCAATAGATGAATTAAAATTCGGATATTTTTTAAGTGCGTTTACAACAGCTCTAGTAATAAAGGCCAAAGGACTTATTCTAATTTTTTCACCCGTATAATTATCAATTAAGGACGTCCTGAATTGTTCCATCTCAGTGACATCAATTTCGTCATGTTGGGTAACATGAGGTATTTCAGTCCAAGATCTAACAAGTTGTGGTCCAGATAATTTTTTAACTCTTGGCAAATCTTTGACTTCTACTCCCCCAAATGCTTCGTGAGGATATTCATCTTTATAAATTTTTTTTTCTACTTTCCCTTGATTAACCGAAACTTGAGATCTAACAAATTTTTTTACGTCTTCTTCTGACACTCTTCCTGCTCTTTGAGAACCAGGAATTTCGATTATATTAGCTCCGAGCTCCCTAGCGAATTTTCTGACCTTGGGGCTGGCCGAACTTTTTTTTGTTATTTTCTTTGACATCTTTTATTATAGTTTTGTAGGAAAAATTTTCTTTTGATCAATATTATATTTTTTAATCGCCTTTTCAGCTTGTTTTGATTCCAGTAATTGTTCATTTGCAAGAGCACTTAAGGTGTACACAACAATGTGTTTTTTATCAACTTCGAAAAATTTTCTTAACTTTTCTCTGGTATCACTTCTTCCAAACCCATCTGTGCCAAGAGAATAAAAAGGTTTTTTAACAAAAGGTCTGATTTGGTCAGAGTAAGATCTTATATAGTCAGAGGCGGCGATTACCGTACCTTCTTGACCGTGCAGACAAGTTTCAACGTAGCTTTTTTTTGGTTTTTCAGATGGGTTTAAAAGGTTTTTTCTCTCCACTTCCATTCCATCTTTCTTTAATTCGTTAAAACTTGTAACGCTCCAAACCTTACAGTCGATACCATAATCTTTTGATAAAATTTCAGCAGCTTTAATAATCTCTCTCAATATAGTTCCTGACCCAAGCATTTGTACTTTCACTTTTCCCTTACCCTTAAATTCTTTGAATAAATACATTCCCTTAAGGATGCCCTTATCTGAGCCATCAGGTTTTGCAGGATGGGAATAATTTTCGTTCATTGCAGTGATGTAGTAATAAATGTTTTCTTTCTTTTCATGCATTCGCTTTAATCCATCTCTAAAAATTACTGCCATTTCATATGCAAAAGTTGGATCGTAACTAACACAATTAGGTATTGCCGAAGCCAACAAATGACTATGTCCATCTTGGTGTTGTAGACCTTCTCCAGCAAGCGTTGTTTTGCCAGAGGTAGCGCCAATTAAAAAACCTCTTGTTTGAGAGTCTGCGGCTGCCCAAGCTAAATCACCAATTCTTTGAAATCCAAACATTGAATAAAATAAATAAATTGGAATCATTTCTATATCATGATTTGTGTAAGCCGTACCTCCTGCTATCCAAGAAGACATTGCGCCAGCTTCAGTTATACCTTCTTGTAAAACCTGACCACTTTTATCCTCTCTATAAGAACTTAGTTGTTCAGAGTCCACAGGTTCATACTTTTGACCTTCATGAGCATAAATTCCTATTTTTTGAAAAAATCCTTCCATACCAAAAGTCCTTGCTTCATCTGGTATTATAGGAACTAATCTCGGTGCCACATTTTTATCTCTAAGCAAATTAGCCAACATCCTTACTAAAGCCATAGTGGTTGACATTTCTTTGTTACCAGTTGATTTCATAAAACTTTCAAAAATATCTAAAGGAGGTGTTTTGATTGGTTTTGCAAACGTTGTTCTTTCCGGAACATTGCCTCCAAGTTTCATTCTACAGCTTTTAAGATATTTAATTTCTTTGGAGCTATCTGACGGTCTATAGTATTCTATATTTTTTACCTGTTTGTCGGTTAAAGGAACATTGAAACGATCTCTGTAATAAAGCAAATCTTTTTCATCTAATTTTTTCTGTTGGTGTGTGGTATTTATACTTTCTCCTGAATCACCCATACCGTAACCTTTAATTGTTTTAGCTATTATTACTGTGGGTTTTCCTTTGTTTTTAACTGCCGCGTGGTAAGCAGAATAAACTTTGTGTGGATCATGACCTCCACGATTTAGTCTCCAAATATCAGCATCAGTCATATTTGATACCAGCTCACTTAATTCTGGATACTTTCCAAAAAAATTATCTCTTACATATTTTCCACCTTTAGCTTTAAAGGCTTGATATTCTCCGTCTACACACTCAGTCATTCTTTTAACTAGCAACCCAGTTTTATCCTTTGCCAATAACTGATCCCAATAAGAACCCCAAATAACCTTAATAACATTCCATCCTGCGCCTCTAAATCTTCCCTCAAGTTCTTGAATTATTTTTCCATTACCTCTGACAGGCCCATCAAGTCTTTGTAAGTTACAATTTACCACGAAAATTAAATTATCTAATTTTTCTCTGGCAGCTAAACCTATAGCACCTAAACTTTCAGGTTCATCCATTTCACCATCACCTAAATGACACCAAATTTTTCTATCTTCATTTTTTAAAAGACCTCTATTGATAAGATACTTTGTAAATCTAGCTTGATAGATCGCCATCATTGGTCCTAGGCCCATAGAAACAGTTGGGAACTGCCAGAATTTTGGCATAAGCCATGGATGCGGATAGGATGAAAGTCCACCAGGTTCTACTTCTTGTCTAAATTTATCTAACTGCTTTTCAGTAATTCTTCCTTCTAAAAAAGCTCTAGCATACATTCCGGGTGCGCTGTGACCTTGAAAATAAACTAAGTCCCCACCAAATTTATTGGTTTTTGCTCTCCAAAAATGATTCATTCCAACGTCATACAATGTTGCTGCAGAAGCAAAAGTTCCAATATGTCCGCCCAGTTCAGGATTTTTCTTATTTGCTCTCACAACCATAGCCGCAGCATTCCATCTTATATAGGCTCGTATTTTTCTTTCTATGTTTTGGTCTCCCGGAGACCTGACATCTGCCGATGCCGGAATAGTATTGATATATGGAGTCGTTCTTGTATCTGGTAAAGTTAATCCCTCAGAATAAGCCTCATCTATTATTTTTTTAATAAGATAGCCGGCTCTAGAAGGACCATCGTTTTCTATAACCCCCTTTAAGGAATCAATCCATTCCTGAGTTTCTATTGGATCAACGTCATCTTTCGAAATTGCTTGTGCATAGAGTTTCTCTCTTCTTACAATCTGGCCATTTGAACTTTTCTCTTTTTGAATCTCTTTAGGCTTAATTTTTTTTTCTACAACCGGTTTTTCTTCTTTCTTAACTTCACCACCTTCTAATGTAGCTAAAATACTTCCCTCAGATACCCTGTCTCCAATTTTAACTTTTAGTTCAGAAATTTTTCCTTCAAAAGGAGATGGCACTTCAACGCTGGATTTATCGCTTTCTAAAGTAACAATAGGATCGTTTTTTTTGATTTTGTCTCCAGGTTTAACAAGAACCTCAATTATCTCCACATCTTTGAAATCACCAATATCTGGAACGGAAATACTCTTTGCCATCTAAGCATTATACACAATTTTTGACACATTTTATCCGCTTTTTTGACACTTCAACTTTGCAATATATTTTATGCAACTTTTAAGACTTATTTTTAAAAAAAAGAGAGCAGATATAAACTCTCGGGTATTAATACAAAAAATTTTATTAAGAAAATACTTGGCTAAAGCCAATTAATAGGACTATTAGAATTATAGTTCCGTAATAAAGCTGGTACCCTCTAACAGTAAAAGGCATTTTTTTAATTACTCTATTTTTAAGATTCTTTCTAGGTTTTGATAACTTCATTTTCTTTCAATACACATTGCTACACCCATACCGCCTCCGATGCACAATGTAGCTAAACCTTTTTTTGAATCTCTTTTTAGCATTTCGTGAATAAGTGTAACAAAAACTCTTGTTCCTGAAGCTCCAATCGGATGACCCAATGCTATGGCGCCACCGTTAACATTAACTTTTTCCATAGGCAAAGACAATTCCTTCACCACAGCACAGCTTTGAGCTGCAAAAGCTTCATTTGCTTCTATTAAATCCAAGTCTTTAGATTTCCATCCAGCAATTTCTAACGCTTTTTTTGATGATGGAATTGGACCGGTTCCCATAACAGAAGGATCGACACCGCACGATGCCCAAGATTTAATTTCTGCTAGAGGTTTTATTCCTCTTTTTTCAGCTTCTTTTTTTGACATTAAAACTACCGCTGCAGCTCCATCATTAATTCCTGAGGCGTTACCAGCGGTTACAGTTCCATCTTTCTGAAAAGCGGTTTTCAGTCTTTCCAGAGCTTCCATCGATATACCTTCACGAGGATGTTCATCTTTTTTAAAAATTGAATTGCCCTTTTTTGATTGAATAGTGAACGGTACAATTTCATCATTAAATTTATTTTCTTTTTGGGCCTTCAAAGCTTTTGTTTGAGATTCAAATGCAAATTTGTCTTGATCTTTTCTTGTAACTTGAAATTGTTGAGCAACATTCTCTGCAGTAATACCCATGTGATAACCATTAAAAGCATCCCAAAGACCATCTTTGATCATAGAATCAATTAAATCTGTATCACCCAACTTTTTTCCATTTCTCAAATGAACTACATGAGGTGCTTGAGACATACTTTCCTGTCCACCTGCAACAACAATGTCTGAATTTTTAGAAAGAATAGAATGAAATCCTGAGGCGATAGATCTTAATCCTGATCCACAAACTTGGTTTACAACATAAGAAGGTGTTTCTTTAGGTATACCCGAATCTATAGAGGCCTGACGCGCTGGATTTTGTCCTGCTCCACCAGTCAGTACTTGTCCCATGATAATTTCATTTACATCAGAGGCCTTTAAATTTGATTTTTTTATAGCATTTGAAATTGCTGTAGAACCTAACTTGTAAGCCGGTACATTTTTAAGTGATCCACCAAGATCTCCAATAGCAGTTCTCACCGCAGAAGTTATTACAACACTATTTTCTTTAGACATATTTTTACCTGATTATATTCTTATTTAACGAATAGCAATAAGGATAAAATCGCTTTATTATAGCTATTTTCTTTGGTATTTTTTGTATGTGGTCCCATAGCTCAATTGGATTAGAGCGTCTCGCTACGGACGAGAAGGTTGAGGGTTCAAATCCTTCTGGGACCTCCAGATGCGGAGGATTTATTATGTCATTACAGAAAGCAGTAATTGTTTTTTTCATTTTGGTATTTATTATACTTTTGCTTCTATCTTTGGTTTTATAAATAAACCATTGATAATATGATCACACCTAGTATTAATCGGTATCCAATTATTAGATTAAAATTAAACCTTTTCAAATAGATCAAAAAATACTTTATTGTTATGTACGAAAAGATAAACGAAAGACCAACAGTTAAGATTGCGCTTATATTTAGTAAAAAATTACCTTCACCAATCAACTTATAAACCCCATAGATTGTTGCTCCAGCTAAGGCAGGTATAGACATTAAAAATGAAATTTTTGCAGCATCTTCTCTATTAAATTTTAAAAATCTTGCCCCCGTCATTATTATTCCAGATCTACTTACACCTGGAATTAAAGCCAGAACTTGAAAAAATCCAATAATAAAGGCATTTTTTACTGTGAAATTATCTTGAATTTTTTGACCCAAATCAAATTTATCTGCAAAATAAAGCAATATACCAAAAATTATAGTTGTCCAGCCTATAACCTTGTAAGTCCTTAAATCAGACACTAAGTTATATTTAACTATCAAATAACCAAATAAAAATAATGGTATTGAGGCAAAAATAATTCTAAAAAATAATTTTTGATTTTTTTCCAAAATCAATAATCTCTTTTTTAAAAAATAATAAAACAGCTAACAGGGAACCTGTATGTGCACTTACATTCAGTATTAGCGATTCTTTCTGAAGCTCAAAAAAGTTTGAAATCAAATTTAGGTGTGCCGAAGAACTTACTGGTAAAAATTCAGTAATACCTTGAATAATTGATATGACAAAAATCTGAAAAAAGTTTTCCATTGTAGGAGATTGATTTATATTGAATTCAACCACTGAGTTCATCACAAATATAGCATAGCTGATATGCATATAAAAAAACCATGTAAATACTTGGTTTTTTGTAAGAAAGGTAAGTAAAGCTTACCTAAATATCCTTTAAATAGTTTAATTTTTAAACTAATTTTACATCATGACAGAAAAGATGTTGAAATTTGTAAATATAGGTCAACAAACACCACCTAAAAGATCTGCCAATAAGAGAAAAGAGGATTTTAAGGAGGTATATGACGAATTTATTAACAATAAGGCAAAGGAACAATCCAGTAGATGCTCACAATGTGGGGTCCCTTTTTGCCAGGTTCATTGCCCCCTTCATAATAACATTCCTGATTGGTTAAAGCTTACTGCCGAGGGAAGATTAGAAGATGCTTATGAATTGGCCCAAAGTACAAACAACATGCCAGAAGTGTGTGGCAGAATTTGTCCTCAGGATAGGCTATGCGAAGGAAACTGCGTAATTGAACAATCTGGTCACGGAACGGTAACAATAGGATCTGTTGAAAAATATATTACAGAAACAGCATGGGAAAAAGGTTGGATAAAACCAATTAAAGTTAAAAAAGAAAAAAACCAATCCGTTGGAATAATCGGAGCTGGTCCAGCTGGTTTAGCTTGTGCTGAACAGTTAAGAAAGTCTGGCTTTAAAATAACCATATATGATCGATATGACAGACCCGGCGGATT
>CACDNJ010000003.1 GCA_902554135.1 uncultured Pelagibacteraceae bacterium
AGCAGGATTATTACCTCTTTTTAATATGAGTTATTCAGTGGGACAACTGCATAGATATGCTGTCCAACTATATAAATCTTTAGAAAAAGAAACTGGAAAGAAAGTTGGTTTCAGCGTTGTTTCAAATATTCGTTTAGCACAAACAAAAGATCGTATGGATGAGTATCACCAGTATGCTGGTGTAGCACAAACCATTGGAGTAAATGTAAAATTTTTAAAACCTGAACAAGTAAAAGAAATTTGGCCTTTATGTAATATAGAAGGATTAGTTGGCGCAATACAACATCCCGAAGACGGTTACATTCAGCCAGCAGATCTTACACAGGCATTAGCAACAGGTGCTAGAAATCTTGGTGCAGAAATTTATAGAAACACAACAGTTGTTGGTATTAAACAAACAAAAGATGGATGGACCGTAGAAACTGACAAAGGAACTATTTCTTGTGAACACGTAGTGTCTTGTAGCGGAAACTTTGCGAGGCAAACTGGAAAGATGGTTGGAATTGATATTCCTGCTATACCAGTTGAACACCAATATATTGTAACAGAACCTCATCCAGAGCTTCAAAAAAGAAAAAAAGAAGGAAAACCAGAAATGGGAGTGCTAAGAGACAGTGATAACTCTTGGTACATGAGAGAAGAGGCTGGTGGATTTATTTTAGGACCTTACGAAAAAGGAGCTCCTTGTTGTTACGTTGATGGTCCATCAAAAGACAGTGAGTATGAATTATTTCAAGAAGATTTAGATCGATTAGCGCCTCATATAGAAGGTGCAATTAAAAGAGTTCCAGCTTTCGCGGAAGTTGGAGTCAAAAAAGTTTATAATGGCGCTATTTGTTATACGCCTGATGGAAATCCAATCGTTGGACCAGCATGGGGGCTTAAAAACTTTTGGATAAACGATGGACATAGTTTTGGGATTACTGCAGCTGGTGGAGCAGGTTGGCAGTTAGCTGAATGGATCATTGATGGAGAACCAACTATTGATATGCTGGGTGTAGAGCCTAGAAGATACGGTTCTTATGCAACAAAATCTTATTTAATTGAAAAGAATGAAGAAGCTTATGCTAACGTATTTACCATTCACTATCCTGATGAAGAAAGAGAAGCGGGAAGACCTTTAAGACAAGCTCCCTGTTATGATCGTATGAAAAAGTTAGGAGCTGTTTTTGGACAAAAGTTTGGATGGGAAAGACCTAATTTTTTTGCAACAGACGGTGACAAACAAGAAGATGATTGGTCATTTAGAAGATCTAAGTGGTTCAAGAGTATTGAAAAGGAATGTAAAAACGTAAAAGAAAATGTTGGTCTGCTTGATATGACCGCATTTGCAAAATGTAGAATCAAAGGTCCTGGAGCAGAAGAATTTTTAGACAAATTAGTAGCAAACAAGCTTCCAAAGAAAATTGGCAGAATTAATCTTTGTCATGCGTTAAATACAAAAGGTGGAGTTCACTCAGAATTTACAATTATGAGAGAAGCAACAGATAGTTTTTATTTAGTATCTGCTGGAGCCTTTCAAAGGTTGGATCATGATTGGATACATAAATGGATGCCAAAAGATGGAACAGTCCAGTTTGAAAATTTAACGAACAGCATGGGTGTGCTTGTAGTATCTGGTCCAAAAGCTAGAAAGCTTATGCAGAAAGTTTCGAAAGCAGATTTTTCTAATGATAAATTTAAATGGTTAAGTGCACAAAACATAAATATTGGCCTAGCTCCTTGCAATGCTATGAGAGTAAACTTTGTAGGAGAATTGGGCTGGGAATTGCACCACCCAATAGAATATCAAAACCATATTTTTGATAAGCTTATGGAAGCTGGTAAAGAGTTTAATTTGAAGCCTTACGGTATTAGAGCAATGAATAGTTTAAGAGTAGAAAAGTCTTACAAACTAGTTGGTACAGAACTTTCCATTGAGTATGCACCATACGAGTCAGGTTTGGATAGATTTATTCATCCGAACAAAGGAGATTTTATTGGACGTGCGGCATTGGACCAATGGAGAGCCAAAGGGTTTTCAAATAAATTGGTGACTATGGAAATTCAAGGAGTAAAAGACGCAGACGTTTTAGGAAACAATCCTATCTACAGCAACGGAAAAGTAGTGGGTAGAGCCACTGGCGGAGACTTTGGTTTTAGATTAAATAAATCTTTGGCTCTGGGAATGGTAAAACCCGAACTGGCAAAAGTTGGACAAAAATTAGAAATTGATATACTAGGTACAATGCATAAAGTTTCTGTTATCGAAGATTCACCATACGATTCTGAAAACAAATTGCTAAGAGCTTAAATGAAAATCTTAGTCGCTGTTAAAAGAGTTATAGATTATAATGTTCAAATTAGAGTTAAGGAAGATGGCTCAGGCGTTCACACAGACAATGTTAAAATGTCAACTAATCCGCCGGACGATAATGCTGTTGAAGAAGCGGTAAAACTTAAAGAGTCAGGCAAGGTTAAAGAAGTTGTTGCAATTACAATTGGTGAAGAAAAAGCACAAGAAACTGTTAGAAAAGCTTTAGCTGTTGGAGCAGATAAAGGAATTCATGTTAAGGCTGACAGTTATATCGAGCCTCTAGGTATTGCAAAAATTTTAAAAAAAGTTGTTGAAAAAGAAAAACCAGACATGGTTTTTTTAGGCAAACAAGCGATCGATGATGACTGCAATCAAACAGGTCAAATGTTGGCTGCAATGTTAAACTGGCCACAAGGTACTTTTTCATCCAAAGTTAATTTAAAAGATAAATCTATGGAAATAGTTAGAGAAATTGATGAAGGTTTAGAAACCATAGAAATAAATTTACCCGCAGTAGTTACTTGCGACTTAAGACTCAATGAACCTCGTTATGCTTCTTTACCAAACATTATGAAGGCTAAGAAAAAACCTATAGAACCAATGGTCGCTAAAGATTTAGGCGTAGACATTGCAAATAGAATTCAACAGATAAAAGTAGAAGAGCCTCCTAAAAGAAAAGGTGGAATTAAAGTTTCAAGCGTAGCGGAATTAGTCAGCAAACTTAAGAACGAGGCGAAGGTAATATAATGTCACTCTTATTAATAGCAGAACACGATAATTTAAAACTAAAAGTATTTACATTAAACGCTATTAATGCTGCTTCAAAAATAGATGGAGATATCCATGTTTTAGTTGCTGGAAGCGGATGTGAAAACGTTGCAAAAGAAGTAGCCGCTGTTCCTTTAGTGAAGAAAGTTTTACTTTGCGACTCTCCAAATTATAAAAATTACTTACCTGAAAATTTAGCACCATTAGTTACAAAAGTTGCAGAGAAATACGATAATATCGTTGCATCAGCCAATACTTTTGGAAAAAACTTTATGCCAAGAGTAGCAGCTGCACTGGATGTTTCTCAGGTGAGCGATGTTACTAAAATTAATAGTGCAGATACTTTTATCAGACCTATTTACGCAGGAAATGCTTTTGCAACGGTTAAAAGTAATGACAAAAAGAAATGTATAACCATTAGACCTACATCTTTTGATCCTGCTCCAAAAACAGGAGGATCAGCACAAGTCGAAAAGGTTGAAGCAGTAGCGGTGCCAAACAATTCAAAATTTATCAAAAGAGAAGAAACAAAATCTGAAAGACCTGAACTTGGAACAGCAAGAGTTGTTATTTCTGGCGGAAGAGGAATGGAAAGTGCAGATAATTTTAAACTAATAACTGCAATTGCAGATAAGCTAAACGCAGCAGTTGGTGCATCACGTGCAGCAGTTGATGCTGGCTATATAAGTAATGACCACCAAGTAGGTCAAACAGGAAAGGTAGTTGTTCCAGATTTATATATTGCCGTAGGAATTTCAGGGGCTATCCAACACCTAGCAGGAATGAAAGAGAGTAAAATTATTGTCGCAATTAATAAAGACGGTGAAGCTCCAATTTTTAGCATTGCAGATTACGGTTTAGAAGCAGATTTATTTAAAGCCCTTCCAGAGTTTTTAGCAGAGCTGAACAAACTGAATACTATCCAAAAATAATTAGTTTGATATAGTCCCGGCATGGCTAGAGAAGCAATGCAATACGATGTGGTGATTGTTGGTGCAGGACCAGCAGGATTATCAACCGCAATTAAATTAAAACAGCTCGAACCTAAATTAAATGTTTGTATTCTAGAAAAAGGATCTGAAGTTGGAGCACATATTTTAAGTGGAAACGTTTTTGAAACCAAAGCTCTTGATGAATTGTTGCCAAAATGGAAAGAGGAGGGCGCTCCTGTTAAGACTAAAGTTTCAAAAGAAAAATTTTTATTTTTAGGAAAAAAATCATCTTTAAGTTGGCCAACTTGGCTTTTACCATCTGTTCAAAAAAATCATAATAATTACATTATTAGTCTCGCTAACCTTTGTCGTTGGTTAGCTGAGCAAGCCGAAAAGTTAGGTGTTGAGATCTTCCCAGGATTTCCTGCAAGTGAGATTCTTTATAATGAAGATGGCTCTATTAAAGGTGTTGCCACTTTAGATATGGGCTTAGATAAAGATGGAAACAAAAAGGAAGGCTATCAAGAAGGAATGGAACTTCATGCTAAAGTTACTGTTTTCTCTGAAGGTTGCAGAGGTCATCTAGGAAAGCAATTAATTAAAAAATTTAATCTTGATGAAGGGAAAAGTCCTCAGCAATACGGTATTGGTTTTAAAGAAATTTGGGAAGTAAGTGATGAACAGCACCAAGAAGGTTTAGTTATGCATACAGCAGGATGGCCTTTAGATAACAAAACATACGGAGGAAGTTTTGTTTATCATGCTGATAAAAAACAAATTTATATTGGTTATGTGATCGGTCTTGATTATCAAAATCCTCATCTATCACCCTTTGATGAGTTTCAAAGATTTAAAACACACAAAGCTATTAGAAAAATGTTGGAGGGCGGAAAAAGAGTTTCTTTTGGTGCACGAGCTTTAATCGAAGGTGGTCTTCAAAGTTTACCTAAAATGTATATGCCAGGAGGATTATTAATTGGTTGTAATGCGGGAACTTTAAATATGCCAAAGATTAAAGGTTCTCATACCGCAATGAAGAGCGGAATAATTGCTGCTGAAACGATTTTTGAACATATTAAAAACAAAAGAAAATTATCTTTATATGAAGAACTATTTAAAAAAAGTTGGGTTTACGAAGAACTTCGTGCTGCAAGAAATGTTAAACCAAGCTTCAGATGGGGGTTGATACCAGGAATTATTTTTACAGGCTTAGATCAAATTTTATTCAGGGGAAAATTGCCTTTTACTTTAAAACACAAGCATGCTGACCACGAAACCTTAAAATTAGCTAGTCAAATGCCAAAAATAGAATACCCAAAACCTGATGGTAAACTTACCTTTGATAAAACAAGCTCTGTTTACTTAACAGGAACTAATCATACAGAAAATCAACCTGTGCATCTCAAATTAAAAAATAAATACTTGCCGATCCAATATACTTTAAAGAAATATGATGAGCCTGCTCAAAGATATTGTCCAGTAGGTGTTTATGAAATTCAACAGAAAGAATTTGTTATTAATTCACAAAATTGTATTCACTGCAAAACGTGTGATATCAAAGAACCTTCTCAAAATATTACTTGGGTTGCCCCAGAAGGCGGCGGCGGACCTAAGTACGGCAACATGTAATGTCGAGAGACAAAACTAACTCAGCTGTATTTGTTGTTTTAGTCGCAGGACTATTTTGGTCTTTTGGACCATTAGTGGTTAGAAATATAGATAACGCTGAATTAATTCCTTGGCAGTATCTTTTCTTCAGAGGCTCTGTAATCTTTTTGGTTTTAAATATTTATTTATTTTTAGCTGAGGGTCAAAAATTTATAAACAATTATAGCAGAATAGGGTTATCAGGATTAATTGGTGGAGCTAGCCTTGGTATTGGCAATATAACTTTTATACTTTCAATAACAACAACCACAGCAGCTGTTACTATGATGATGTTAGCTGCAATGCCTTTCATGGCAGCGATTTTAGCATATGTTTTTTTAAAGGAAAAAATTTCAACAACAACCTTGATAGCCATAATAATTGCAGCAGCCGGTATAATATTTATGTCATTTGATAGCAAAGGAGAAGGAACCCTATTTGGTTTAATCAACGGATTGCTTTCATCTTTAGGTTTTGCTGGGTTTACCGTTTCTCTTAGATGGAGAAAGAAAACACCAAAATTTACGACAGTAGCTGTTGCAGGAATTTTTTGTGCCGCTGTTTCTCTTTTGGTTTTGTTGTTTAATGATAGCAATATACTTATATCTCTAAAAAGCACTTCACTTTCAGTATTACATGGATTTTTAGTTTGCTCAGGACTTATTTTATATTCTACAAAGTCAAAATATTTACCTGCTGCAGATCTAACACTGCTTTCGCTTACAGAGGTTCTAGGTGGAATTCTCTGGGTTTGGTTACCAGTGTTTGGAATTAATGAAGTTCCTAGCACAAATACTTTAATCGGCGGAGCTGTAATTACTTTTGCAATAATATTCTACGGTTTTAATACTAAGCGCTTTATGTTTAAGTATTAACTAAAATGGAAAATAAATTAGGTTTTTTCTTTAGACATCAAATTTGGCACGTAGGTGGAACAATTGCGTTATTTTATATTGGCTATCAATTTGTTGATCTTGATAGCAATACAAATACTTTTCTTAGAATAAGTGCTCTAAGTTGGTTCATGATTGCTATGGCTATTCCTTTGGTTCATCAGGTTTATACCTGGATTTGTTGGAGATCAGAATTATGTTGGAAGTCAGTTAGTAGTTCAATTGGGCTTAAAGGATATTTAATAGGTTTTTTTATTTTAATTATTTCAAGATTTTCTGCAGTAGTTTTATGTTTTGTTGATTATGGCTCTTTATATAAGCCTGGATTAATAGCATGGGCTTTATCCATCATAATTTTTATTCCGGGTCTTTACACCATGTATTCAGTTAAGAAATATTTTGGATTTGTTCGAGCTGCTGGCGCTGACCATTTCGATCCAAAATATAGAGATATGCCTTTTGAAAAAAGAGGAATTTTTAAATGGTCTTCTAATGCCATGTATACTTATGGACTTGCTATTCCATTTGGTTTTGCAATTGCAACAGGATCACAATCAATGTTTATAGTTTCACTTTATACTTATATTTCTATTTGGTTGCATTATTTTTGTACAGAAAAAGAAGATTTTAAAATTATATATGGTAACAATTAAGCAATGAAAAAATTTCTTACAATCATAATTTCAGGCTTGCTTTGGTGTCACATTGCATCAGCAGATGATATTCGAGACTTTGAGATTGAAGAGATCAGCATAGGGGATAGTTTACTCAATAGTTTTAGTGAAAAAGCAATATTAGAAGACAAACCAAATTGGTTTAAAAACAAAGACTACTCTATTGCAAATAACCTTAAATCTAAGAATTTTGAAACATATGAACTTTTGCAGGTTGCATATAAAACAGGGGATAAAAAATACGTGGTAGAGGGCATAGAAGGTTTTATATTTTTTTCTAATCTAGATGATTGTTTGGATAAAATTAGAGAAATCGATCGTGAGATCTCAGGATTTTTTACGAATGTTAAACGTTCCCCTTTACGAAAACACAAACATAATAATCCAGACAATTCATCAATTATACACTCCATGAACTTCAGGTTTAAATCTGGCGCATCAATTGGACTTGGATGTTCACTTTTCAAAGATTTAGATCCGCCAGTTGATCTAAGAGTTATTTTGAGAAGTAATGATTATGCTTATTTTTTAAAACACTACGCATATAAATGAAAAAACTTTTGGCAATTATAATTATTGGTTTATGTTTAACAACCCCATCTCAAGCGGATGATATCCGAGAGTTTACGATTGATGGCATGAGTATTGGTGATAGTGCCCTTAAATTTTTTACAAAATCTGAAATTGAAAAAAACACACAAAACTATCCTTATAAAAGTAAAAAAATGAAAGCAGTTTGGATTAACAATAATGATAAAACCAAAACATATAACGGAATACAATTTCACCACGATACAAGTGATAGAAATTTTAAAATTGAGTCTTTATCCGGTGTAATATGGTTTATAGACGATTTTTCCGGATGTAAAAAAAAACAAAAAGAAATAGTTTCAGAATTTAAAGAAATGTTTCCCAATGAAGATAAAATAGACACCGGATTACGAAATTACAGATCAGACCCATCAAATAAAAGTAAATTTATTAACATTGGTTTTAGGCTTAAGAGTGGTGATACTATATTTGTCTCTTGTTCGGATTGGTCTGAAAGCATGAAACCCAACGCAGACAATTTAAGAGTTACGATAAATTCAGCGATATTTGACAATTGGATAAACTATGAGGCTTATTGATACAATGTTTAAATTTTTTTTAAAATTAATATTAATATTTATACTTACAACAAAATTATACGCAGATGATGTCCGAGACCTTGAGATTGATGGCATGAGTTTAGGAGATAGTGCATTAAAATATTATACTAAAAAAGAATTAAATAATGCTTTAGAAAAATTCTATTATAAAAACAAAAAATTTATGTATTATTTTTTATCAGGTTCAAAGCTTGGAGAATATGATGCTATACAAATAACTGTTAAGCCAAATGATAAAAATTACATAATGTACAATATTGATGGGCATATTAGTTACGATAGGAAGATAGAAGAGTGTTATGACAGAATGGAAGAAGCAAAAAAAGATATTAATAGTATCGTTTCTATAAAATCATTTTCAGACAAAGGATCTCACCCAATGGATAAAACTGGAAATAGCAAATATTCTAGAATTGGCTATATTTTTAATAAAGCAGGAGACCTTGCTGAAATTATTTGTTATGACATGAGCAAAAAATACGAAGAACAAGGAAAACTTGATAGATTTGCAATTACTCTCGGATTGGGGGAATTTAAAAAATTCCTCACAAATGAAGCATACAAATAATCGCCACATCATATTTTATTGATTCTCTAGACATAAAAAAAACTATAGCATAAAATTTATGCAATGAAAAAACTACTAACTATACTAATTGCTGTTTGTTTGTGGTGCCAAAATGCTCAATCAGATGATATCCGAGATCTTGAGATTGAAGGGTTAAGTATTGGGTATAGTTTATTGAATTTGTTCAATAAGGATGAAATTCATTCAGCAATTGATGAAAACAGAACATTTGTTTATCCAGATGGTAAGTATAAAATAATTCGTACCCATACAACTTTAGATGCTGAAATTGCAAAACCAATAAAAGAGGGGCTTTATGACTATGTAGGCACTGTGATAAAAACTGGCGATAGAAAATTTACAATTTATGGTATTCAAGCCCGGATGTATATAACCGATGAAACAGGGACATGTCCTGAAGAAAAAGGTAAAATAGTTAACGAACTAAAAAGTGATTTTCCTGATGCAAAAATACAAGAAAAAAAAGGCCCCCACTCTTATGACAAAACTGGCAAAAGTATAGCAGACTATACATGGTTTGTTATGAGCGATGGTAATATCAGTGTTAGTTGCACAATTTGGGCCGGAAAATTAAAAGAAAGATTTAAGAGCAATACACTTAAAGTATCTATAAACTCTAAAAAATATGCTGATTATCTTCAAACGGCTTATAAATAATTTTAATGAAAAAAATTTTAGTAGTCCTAGTTTTAAGTTTGTTTTTAACAACTCCGTTCCAGGCGGATGATATCCAAGACTTTGAAATTGAAGGATTAAGTGTCGGAGAAAGTTTATTAAAATATTATAGTAAAGTAGAAATAAAAAATAAATCTAGTAAAGATATAGCAACTTTTTACAAAGATAAATTTATAGCAATCTGGTTTGATTCTTTTTCGTTAAAAGAATATGACCAGTTAGCTGTTACTTATAAGGTTAAAGACAATGAGCATAAAATTCATGAAATAAAAGGTACCAAAGATTTCCCTGATAATGTTAAAGAATGTATTAAACAAAGAAACCAGATAATAGAAGAAATCTCTTCGTTATTTAAAAATTCGGAAAAAATAGATGCTGGAGAAAGAGATTATGGAGCAGATCCAACCGGAGAGAGCAAAACTTATTCTGTATATTTTTATCCGAAAGACGGAGGATATGTAGAAGTGTCTTGTTATCACACGACTGATAAACTGTACAAAGAACATGGATGGAAAGGTGGTCTTGTTGTAAACATTGGTACAGAAGAGTTCAGTACATTTTTAACGGAAGAATACTATAAACACCTTAAATAAAAAAAAACCCCTAAAGATTGTGAACAATTAAGAATTTAATGGTCTATAAAAAGTAGATTTTTCAGGTATAATTATTTTGTTGTGAAAAGATTATTTGTATATCTTTTTTTAATATTTTTTATTAGCGGCGGTTTTGGATGGTCTGCTTACATCACTAAAAAGTCAGATACATCTAAGTCGGTCGAAAAAATTGAAAAAGATTATGCTAATGGTAAAATAAGTAAATCTGAATGTATTAAGAAAAAATCTAAAATTTTAAAGCTAGCAAAAGTATCACAGACCATCTGTGATAACGTTACCGTTAAAGTTGTTAAAAAATCGAAATATATTCAAAAGAAATCAAAAGAAGAAAAAAAAGTTGAATATATAAAGAAAAAAGAGAAAAAAGAGAAAAAGATAAAGAAAAAATTTACAGATAAAAAAAAGAAATTATCTAAAAAAGTTAAAAAATGGATAAGTAAAAAAGTAAAAAAAGAAAAAAAACATTACAAAACTATAGCAAGTCTTCCAAAATCTGATTTTTACTTTACAGCCGTAGACGAAGAGGGGAATACATACATTGGTTATACAAATACTAAAATAAGTGATGGTAGAGAAGTTTCTGAAGGTAAAGGTTTTCAGGATGATAAAAAAACACAATGCAATGTTCTATCCGAAGTTCTTAAAAGCACAACAGAACGTATGACAGGGAGCGTGATCATTAAGTGCCCTACCAAGGAATTTATAGGGTCATGGACACAGACAGGAACCCTAGGTTTCGGACGAGCACAATCTGCTAAAACATTTTTAGATTTTTCTTTTTCGGTAAGCAGAAAAGATGCAATTGCTTCATTGAAAAATAAAAAGAAAGAAAGCAAAGAAACAAAACAATTAGTTAAGCTTGAAGAAAAAAATTATGAAGAAAAAGACAATATTAAACCAGTTATAACTATTTCCTATAACAACAATTGGTTTTCTTCAAAAAATCATAAAGAAGTTAATATAAAAAAATACCAAGGAAAATGTTCTATAACAGGAATAGTTTCTGACAAAGGAGGGTCGTCAAAAGAAGCATTAAATCTCATAGCTGAGGATAAAAATTCAAAAAATAGAAAAAAAGTTTCTTTAGATGGAGATACTGGAAGGTTTCAATTCAATTGCCAGAATTGGAAATCAGAAAAATTGTATTTAGTTGCAACTGATTCTTCAGGTAATTCTAAAGACTTTCTAATTAATATAGAAAACCTTTCCGATTCTAAGGAACTTGTTTCTAAAGAATTTGTTAACAAAGCAAATTATTATGCTTTGCTTATAGGAAATAGCAATTATAAAAATTGGGAACCATTAATTTCACCCATCAATGATGTTGAAGAAATTGGAAAAGTTCTTAGAAACAAATATAAATTTAAAGAAGTTGTGATCTTAAAAGACGCAACTAAAGAAGAAATTGAAGAAGGAATTGAAAACATGGCAGATTTAGTAAAAAGCAATGACAATTTACTAATTTATTATTCAGGTCATGGACAAACAAGGGTTAAAGAGGGTGATGGAAAACAAAAATTTTACTGGATACCCATTAACGGAAAAAAGGAATTTAGTAATAGAACCTGGTTATCTACCGGATACATAAAAGATATGGCTGATAACTTTAGTGCAAGACATGTTTTACTAATGGTGGATAGTTGTTTTGCAGGAGCCTTTATTACTAAAGGCAATACTTTATATTCAAAAGAAGAGTTGGCTAATGTTGCCGTTGAAACACTAAGAAAAAATGTCGATAGAATTGGAAGAGAATATATTTCATCGGGAAATATTGAAGAAGTGGAAGATACCAGTGGAAAATATTCTGCTTTTGCAAGAGCCTTTATCACGGAATTAGAAAATAACGATGGACATTTAATGACCCCAAAATTATTCCTTAATTTAAAAATGTTTGTTGAAGGAAAAACTCAGCAAGATCCTCAACATTATTTTATTAAAGGTGTAAGTCATAGTAAGGGTAGATTTGTTTTTTCAAAAGGAGGATAAATAGTGAGATTTGTACTTTTGTTAATTATTTCAATTTTTTTTATTTTTCCATCTTATGCTTTAGAAAAATATTTAAGTCTAGATAGACCTTATACCTCAAAAAATTTAAAGAAGGAGAACATCAAATTAAGTTTAAACAACATGGTGAGATCTAATAAAATTGATACTTTAAATAAACATTTAAATCGAATGGAAAAATTAAATAACTATGTAGCAAGAAAAGAAATTAAAAAAGAAAAAAGGAAAAAATATAAAGGTTTAGTTCAAGACCTTTATAAGCAAAAAGCAGATAGCGTAGTTTATATTGGAAATCCAGCTGGGAAAGGGGGTTCTGGCTCAGGTTTTGTAATTGATAGCAAAAAAGGTCATATAATAACTAATTGGCATGTGATTGAAGGTTCAAAAACAGTTTATGTTTGGTTCAAACCAAAAGACCTAAAGGATATGGAAGAAGATAGGTTAATTCAGCAAACTAAATTTGAAGGAACTGTTATCAAAACAAACAGGAAAAAGGATCTTGCATTAGTCAAAGTTGAAAAAATTCCAATAGGTATAAAACCCTTACAGTTTGGAAAAACTGTTAATGTACCAATAGGTTCCACGGTATATGCGATAGGACACCCCCGGGGTCTTACATGGACTTTTAATTCTGGGATGGTTACCCAAATTAGAGCAAAATATCGATGGAGAGGCGGAAATGATAGACACATGGCCAATGTAATTCAACACGAAGTACCTTTAAACCCAGGAAATTCTGGTGGACCACTATTCAATGAAAGGGGTCAGTTAGTGGGTGTCAATTCTTTTTCAGATGGTAAATCATCAGAACTTATAAATTTTTCTGTTGCAGTTGAAGAAGTAGAAAGTTTTTTAAAAGAGAAACAGAAAGTAATAAAAAAAAAGAAAAACAAATATATTCAAAAAAAGAAAAAACCGACCTGGATAAAGAAAAAATCTAAAAACAAACAATCTGGTGATATAACAAAAGAGATGAAAAAAGATTATCCAAATTCTATTGCGGATGATCACAATAAAAACGGCATAGAAGATACATGGTATGTAGACGACAATAAAAACGGAAAAATTGATACAGCCTTTGTTGATGATAATGAGGATGGAATTATAGAAGCAATTTTAATAGATAAGGATGAGAACGGAAAATGGGATTTTCTGTTTGTAGATGAAGATTTAGATGGTAATCCAGATTTGGCATTTTTTGATAAAAATCAAGATGGAAAATATGATATTGTTGCCTATGATTATAATCAAGACGGAGAATGGGACAAGTTCGAAGACGTCAAAGCTTCTTAAAATTTAAATTTTCTTTATATCCACAACACTTTTTAATTTTAAAATTTTATCTTCTAGTTTTTTGATAGCTTCTCCAATTTCTTTTCTTTCCAAAGGCGAGATTTCTTGACCTCTGTCACTTTTAGGATTGTATGCTTCGGTTATTACTTCAGTTAATTTTCCGTGAAGAATAGTAAATCTGACCAACATTTCGCTTATGCTTGATTCTTTGTTAGAATCTAAGCCTTTAAATTCTTGTGAAATCATAAATTCGTGAGCAGTAAAAAGTGGAGGAGCCTTATGTTTTTTTATACAAGCTTTATCAAGTTTAAAGGAATCGTTGTGGTCTATCTCTTGGGGTTGATCAGGATCGCTGCATTTTCTCAAATAAGAAACACTTTTTCCTATGGCTTCCTGAATTTCTTCTTCGTTTAGGATTTTAATAACTTCTTCGATGCCTTTTTCTATAGATGCAGTTTTTCTAATTTTTGCCATCTTGCATAAAAATTCTAAACTAAAAAAAGCACAATATCTACACTTATTAGCACTTTTGAAAAGCTTAGCAGTTGTTATAATATTTGATGTTTTTGAAAAGAGTTTTTGTAATTATTTTTCTATCACTATTTTTTAGTCAGACTTCCTATCTTACTCTGCTAGCTGATCCCTGTACAAATTTTAAAGAGGCAGTTAATGCAAAAAGTGTGAATCCTTATCCTACGGAAAGTGTAAATCATGTCGGAATTTATTTTGATTATGATTGGGATAAATCAAATAAAAAAATTATAAAAAGAGATAAAAATAATTTTCCAATAGTCAGTATATCTATATGGAAGGAACTATCCGAGGGAACTGTACTCAAATCTCATAATGGCACCAACCTCTCTTTCTTAGATGATGATTCTTTATACAAACGTATTGATACAATTTCAGATTCTTCTGTTATAGAATATTTTGATGAAAATAAGAAAATTAATAAGATCAAAGTTTCAAAGAAAACTTTTAACATCATTGAATTTTTTTTCGACGATTTTTTTATTAATACAATAGGATCTATAGAGGCAAAAGAAGGTTTTTATGAATTAGATTATAATTTTGATTTTTTTTACATAAGGCCAGATCTTGAAAAAGAAGGAAAGCTTTTAAAAGGCGACAGCTGTACTTTTAAAGAAGAAGAATTAAAAAAACTATATTTTCCTCATAAGAATATAGTCTTAAAACAATTTGATATAGATAAAGACAAAGTATCTAGTAGAATGTCTTTTGAATGGATCGAAGAATGGGAAGAAGTTATTCTAGTACAAACAACAAGGGGTACTGCTAAACTAAGAGAAGTTTTTGATTTTTCTAAATTTCCTTTTGATAAACAAGTTCTGCATATACCCATTGAATCTTTAAAAAGAAATAAAATGGAAAAAGAAATTCCAACAATCTTTCGTATAAACCCTTCCGGAGATGTATATAAAGAACTGCTCCAGTATAAAAAATATAACTATTTACAAGAATGGAAAGTAACAGATATTGATCTCTATAATTTTTGGCATACAGACAAGACTGGATTAAGTGATACGGTAGTTATGGAAATTCTTATTGAAAGAAATGCAAAGTATTATATTTTTAAAATTATCTTACCAGTATTGTTAATCTTGATAGTTGCTTGGAGCGTATTGTGGATTCCAGCAAGAGAGGAATGGGTAGAATCTAGATTAACAACCTCAATCGTTGCCTTACTTTCACTGATTGCTTATAACTTTGTTTTTCAGGATGATATTCCCAAACTAGATATATTAACTAGTTTGGATAAATTTGTACTCTTATCTTACATATTTTGTGCAATACCGATTTTCACCACTATATTTTTAAGTAGGTTTATCGACAGAGGTTCTGGAAGTCAGAAACGAGCTACCCGAAGAAATAGAGTAATTCGCTATGTGGGCGGAGCTGCATATATTTTTGGTACTTTAACGATATTTTTTTTATAACTCATAAAAAATATTTTGCTATTTAAGTTATCCAAAATGATGAAGTTTTTTGGATAAATAATATCCTTATTTTAAGCCATTTGTCCAAAACCACGATTAAAAGTGGACAAGCAATTCTTTGTGAAAGTTCCTAAATATAAATCATGATTAATAAAAAAAAGGAGAAAAAAATGAAACAAGTAAAAACAAGAGTAGCTGAGGAAAGAAGCGGAAATCCAGTTCTACAAACTTTTGGCGCGTTGCTAATTGGAGTTGGAATTTTGGATTTTGCTTTATCTTGGGCCGGAACGAACATCACCGGCTTTTTAGGTCCAATATCAGCATTCACTCCAATGGCCTTTGGTATCGTAGGAGCTGGATTGTATGGCGCTGGATCAGGAGAGGATGAGTAACTAAACAAATCTCCCCTGAATAATCAGGGGAGAGAAGGAATTTTAATATGAGGAAAACATTAGGAAATATTATTAGGTTAAAGATCGCATACAGCAAGTTTTTTATTATGCTTACTTTTTTAAGTTTGAGCTACACGTATGCACAAGCAGATAATTCTACAACTTACTTAAAGTGCATAGGAAAAAATGGAAAAAATCGTTACTACGGTTTAACAGGAAGCCGTCTTAATGGGAATTACAATATTAGAACAAAGAAATTTGGGTGGTCGACAAAGGTTACTAGTTATGGAGAAACATGGATTAATGCTGGCTATTATACAATTAACAGAGATACCGGAGTGTTAACATACGACAACTCAATCCATTACAATTGTAATAAAATAAATTTTCAAGAACTACCCCAATTAATTGCGGAAGGTAAAAAATTTTAGCTAGAAACATGAAGAAATACACAGTTTATTTTGATAAGAAAATATGATCAGATTGATAAAGAAAATATATACTAAACTTGGGATAGAGAGATAATAACAAAATGCAGGAAACTTTAATTTATTTAGCAACGGTTCTTCCGGTCGTTCTTTTACTGGCTATGGTTTACTATGTAGATCGTTTCAGAGAACCTCCGAGATTCATTGTGGGAACTTTTTTTCTTGGAGTCGGATTGGTTTTCCCTCTTCAACTTTTAATAATAATTGTTGAAGATGTTTTAGGACCATTGTTTGGTATTGATCCTGAGGGTTTTGGGGCTTATCAAATGTTTTTTAGAGCAGCCTACCTCGAAGAGTCTTTAAAATTTGCTTTTCTGATTTATTTTTGTGCTCGTCTAAAAGATCTTGATGAACCTATGGATCCAATTGTTTATGGTGCCGCTCTGGGACTAGGATATGCTGGATATGAAAACATCGGCTATATTTTCAGCGTGGATGATTATGCTGGCATGTGGGAAATGGTGGTTACAAGAGTATTTCCAACATTCATGCATTTAGGGGTTGGAGTAATTATGGGAGCTTTAATTAGTATGAACCTGTTTCGTCAATTTGATGAGTTTAAAAGACGCTTGTATGTCGTATTGGCCTTGATGGTTCCTGTGGTATTGCATGGTCTGTACAATCATTTTATCGTAGAATTTGCTATGCTAGTTTTACTATTTCTAATTTTGACTATAGCCATTCTTTATTACCACAGAAGAGAGCAAAATAAGAAAATTATTGAAAGAGAGGATAGATTAAGAATTACAAACCAAGATGTTTTTATATCTTATATGTTAACGCTTATTTTGGTAGCATGTATTATAATTCTGTCGAATTTTAGGTAAAATATGATGAAGAAAAATAAAAAATACAAGAGTAACAAACATGGTTGTTTTGGGAGGTATTTTAGAAACTTATAAAATGGTTAAAAAAAAGAAAAAGGTTAGCGAAGCAGATACTTTTGATTTTCCAAGTTTTGAAAGAGAGAAAATCGAAAACGAGATAAATCTGCAAAAAAAAGCAGAGGAGGATGCTCAATTTAAAAGGCCTACTGCTAATGCCAAAGCATTGTCTATTTGTGAAAACGAAGGTGTCGATAAAATTAACGATTTATTAGATAAAGCTACAAAAGAGGCGAACACTTGGCTATCCCCTGTTATCAATACAATTGATGAACTAAAAATTAAGCTTAAACAGCAACATTTCTTTATTCAAGAGACAAAAAATAAATGTAATGAAATAATAGAACAGGCAAAAACTACACTACAAACCCAAAAAATTATTTTTGATAAAGAAAATCACGATGTAGATACTTTTAGAAATATAAATAATATTGGTCGTCAACCAAATGTTTTAACTTTTAATTTGATGGTTGTGCATATTGGAATTGTTATAGCTTTGTTTGCCGGAGAGTCGGTTGCGAATATGTTTTTGTTGGCAGACGCTATTGGTCAACAAGGAGGTCTTGCTTATTCCATGGCGGTTGCGGGTTTAAATGTGGGGATTTCTGCTCTTGTAGGATATTTTATATTAAAAGGCGCAGTTCACTTAAGAGGAGCGACTAGAAAATGGTTAATTTTTGTAATTGTTATATACGGAGTTTTAATCTCATACATTAACCTTTGCTTGGGCGCACTTAGATCCATATTTGAAAATACACAACAAGAACAAGATCCAACTGGCATCAGCCTTTCAGAAGGTGCAGCGGAGGGACTTAATCCACTTTATTTTTGGAATGTAGATTGGACATTTTTATCTCTTGTTTTAACTTTTGTAGGACTACTCTTCGCAGTAATTTCACTTATTGATGCATATCTTTATAACGACCCTTATCCAGGATACGGCTCTACCGCAAAAAAGAGAGAGGAAGCTAGAAAAATAGGAAATCAAACAAGTGAAAATTTAGCAAACAATATAACAAGAGTCTTTAATAGCGAACATTCTAAAGGAATACACAAGCTTAAAACGCTGATTGATAAAGATTTACCTACTTTAGTTTCGTTTTCTAACAAGGTTACTAATTTATTTGATGGATACAGAGATTATGCTGATGAATTAGAAAGAGGAGCAAATCATATTTGTAAAGAATATAGAAATAAAAACGAAAATATAAGAACAGATGGAGTTCGTCCAGCTTATTTTGATAAAGAATATGAATTTACTCCTAAGTTAAAAAATCCTGAAGAAGTCTTTCCTAATGGTAAAGCTTATTACTTAACAGGAGATAATATTCAAAATAAAATAGCTGAACTTCAAAAAAGGTTAACAGACGAACATAATCAGCATGAAAAAGATTTAAACACTTTAAAAGATGAGATAGATCAAAAGATTATAAAGCTAAGAGAAACTTATGCATTTGGCTAGACTCTTTTTTTGTTTTTTTAGTATATTTTTTTTAAGTTTTTCCGGCATAAATAATTTGTTTGCCGAGGAAAAAAAATATCCCAAAGATTTTCCAAAATGTTATGAGAAAGCTATTAGTAAAAAAGATTATTGTCCATTAGAACATAAATTTGGTCACAAACTAATTATTGTAGATTTTACAACTAAACATGAAAAATTTCAGAGAGACTGGGTTTTAAATACGGCTTTGGGAAAAGATTTGGTCGAAAATACAAAACCTTTTCATAAAATATCTTTTGTAAGAATTGATCAAAATTCTGCTACTGAACAAAAGCCATTTTTTTCAAAGTGTAAAATGAAAACTGGAAAAGGTGAATTAAGCCCATCAAATCTTAATGGAACTAACAAAAAATGCGAAGGAAAATTAAAAATTAGAACTCTTTATCAAAACTTTGTTCTGCAAGTGGCTCTTGCTACAGGAAATTTTTGTTTGATTGGAGACTGCGATTTAACTCACAAAAAATGGATTGATGATCATGTAGAAAAAAAAGTTGCCAAAGCAAAAGAAAAATTGACCGATGCACAAATTAGGTCTTTCAGAGAACGACTTACAAAAAAAATTAAAGATGAAAGATTTTTTCCACCAAGATACACAAGTCCTCCAGGTAGCTATATTTATGAAACGATAATTGAAGTTTTAAGAAGTGAAAACTTTGATTTTTCTAACAAATATAAAGAAAGAGAATTGATTATTGCATCAGATTTAGTTCAAATTTCAAAAAGATTTAATCTTTCACACACCAAAGGGTACTGTCGACCAAAACCTGCTCTCGATAATAAGAAAAGATATTGTGGAAATTTAAAAGGACTTTTAAAAAATAAAACTACAAAAAACTATTTGGAACAAACAAAATTGAAAGATGAGCAACTAGAAAATTTAAAAGTTAAGGTTTTATTCATGAATCATAATTACAGCTGCGAAACAAACATGAAAGCAGCAGAATCCATGCATCTTTTGTGGAAAGAATTATTTGATTATATGGGAATTAAAAACGTTGAATGGGTATGGCAACTAGATCCTAACAAGAAAGCTTCCTGCTAATTAGTCCAAAACAAAGCTGAAGATTGGACAAGAAAAATTTCTAGTTAATCCTTATATTAGTACTATGAAGAAAATATTTATATACCTGTTTTTAACTTTGTTTATATGTGGCAATGTGTTTGCAGGAAACTTAAACAATTATATTAAAGAGGGTTATAAGATAACAAAAGAGACTTCCTCTCAAAAACAAAAAACATTCACTCTTAGAAAAGGCAATGAACTTGTTTTGTGTCTTGTTATTTTACATCACCATGAGACTCGATGCTTTAAACCTTAACAGGTTAACCCTATTAGTTGCTTTATTTTTATTTACTCCTAGTCTTACTAGCGCGAAAGATTCCATAAAATTAATTACTAACAGTCCTATTCAAAATAATGGACCTAGCGAAAAATGTAACGTTGAAATATGCACCAGTCTGTTGAAAATGATTAATAATGCAAATGAAACAATCGACTTTGCGATTTATGGTTTGCGTGGTCAAAATGAAATTTTAAAAGCCTTGATCAATGCTGAAAAAAGAGGCGTTGTTGTTAGAGGGGTTATAGACAAAACTCTTAAAGGCAAAAGCTACTACACAGACACTCATCTTCTATCCAAGAATCTTAAAAATATTAAAGACGATCAAAAGATTGACTTAAAAAAAGCTGAACACCTCGAAGGCAGAATTTATAACGAAAACCAGCAATGTGAGAGACCGGATAATACCAAGGGACCACTCCAATGTTTTGAGGGTAAAGGATATGCCAGCAAAGAAGAAATAATATTTAACGGAGACATTATGCATCACAAATTTTTTATAGTGGACAAAAGGTATGTTTGGACGGGCTCAGCAAATATCAGTGATACTGGGATTGGAGGATACAACGCCAACATAGTTGCATACTTGGACTCCCCGTTTCTTGCAAAATATTACACGATAGAATTTGAACAAATGTTTGTTGATGGGCACTATCACAAAGCTAAAAAAAAGCTAAAAAAAAAGAATATTTCAACAACACTTGAGAATACAGATGTATCGTTATATTTTTCTCCGCAAGGAAATACTGTTATCAAAGGAATACTTCCTTTAATTAAAGAAGCAAAGGAAACTATCGATGTTTCGATATTTTTTTTAACTCACAACAAAATTTCAAAAGCTTTGGTTGCTGCCAAGGAACGCGGGGTTAGGGTTCGTGTAATATTAGACTCCACTGCAGCTAAGAACGGTTACAGCAAACACAATTATCTTAGGGACAATGGGATTGAAGTTAAAGTTGAAAACTGGGGAGGAAAAATGCACATGAAAGCGGCAGTGATTGACAAAAAACATGTAGTTGTAGGCTCGATGAACTGGACATTAGCCGGTGAGAAAAAAAATGATGAAAATACAATTATAATTAACTCGTCAAAACTGGGTCATCAATTATCTCTTTTCTTTAAGGAGTTGTGGAATTCAATTCCTGATACATATTTAAAAAAAGACCCGCTTCCTGAATCACTAGAATCAGGAACTTCTTGTTATGATTTAATCGATAATGATTTTGATAAAATTATAGACTTTGACCAAAAAGAGTGTGTTAGATAATATACTACATACTACAGAAGGATGTATAGGTTATGAAACGTTTTGTAGCTTACTTTTTTATATTTTTAATTTCTACCAATATTAGCTTTGCTGATGATAGGTTGCCCGATTATCTAATTGAATTAAAAAAAAAAGCAGATTCAGGTGATGCGGTCTCCCAAAATGATATAGGACATATCTATTTATATGGATTGCCAAGAGCTAATATTTATCCAGATGAAAAAAATATAGGTATAGGAATTGATTA
This sequence comes from uncultured Pelagibacteraceae bacterium, assembly GCA_902554135.1. The sequence goes on from CACDNJ010000003.1 coordinate 21,614, forward strand.
TTTGTACAAAGCAGCCTGGCAAGACCAGGTCAATGCTATGACAACTATAGGTTGGGAGAGTTTTGTAGGAAAAATTATTATGAAAGATGATAAAGAGGCTTTTCTTTGGAATAAAAAAGCTTCAGATTTAGGATTTACAATTGCGAGTTACAATATTGGTTTCTTTTATTATTCTGGATTAGGTGGAGTCAAACAAGATTTGACAAAAGCAAAAAAATACTGGGAGTTAAGTGCATCGCAGTGGCTTACTTCCACAAACAAAGGGTCTGTCAGTCCTGAGGAATTATTAGAAGAGATTGACGAATATAATAAAAATCCTACTAAAGAAATGATAAAATTGAGGGACTGGTATATTGGAATTTTAAACTCTATTGAGGCCTGATATGAAAAAACTTTTAGCGATCGTGGTTCTGTGTTTGTTGTTAATAAATCCATCCCAGGCGGATCATATCCGAGACCTTCAGATCGAAGGAATGAGCATCGGGGATAGTTTGTTGGATTTTTTTAGTAGAAAGAAAATAAAAGATGAAGATAAACTTTTTCATCCATCTAGTAAAACATTTTATTCAATAACACTGCTTGATGGAGAAAGAGAATACGAAATTTATGAAGCAGTGTCTTTTTCTCTTAAAAACGATGATAAAAGTTATAAAATTTATCAGCTGAAGGGCTCAATGCTTTTTGATAATAAATTAAATGAATGTTTTAAAAAAAAAGATGAGATTGTTAAGGAAATTTCTAATATTTCAAAAAATCTCAAGGAAAAAAATTATACTAATGATTTTGGAGGTAAAGCAGGAAAAAGTATTGCGTATGTTACTGACTTTAAATTATCTGGCGGGTTAACAAGAGTTTGGTGCACAAGTTGGGACGAAAGTGTAAAAAAAGAAAAAGGTTGGGGTGATACTTTAAATGTTGATATATCTTCTCAAGAATATATGAATTGGCTCAATAATGAAGCCTATAAATAAGCCCATGAAACGTTTATCTTTATAAATCTATTGCGTCTTGTAGACGACCCTTAAAGTAATCCTCAAAAGAACTGTTGCAGGTAACAAGATATTTATCTTTAAGATGATAAATAGAGCAATCAATTCTAGCTATTAAGGTTTGAGCCATCGTCGATACTGGGAATTTTTTTGGACGTAAATCAAAGTGAGTTAGTTTACTTAAGTAATGGTTTCTATTATCACCAGTAATTTCAAAATAAACTTGTCCCTGAGAATAATCGGATGCTAATATTTCTTCGTTAGTATTCATAGCGGATACTAATTTTAATATTTCTTCTTCGGACTGTGTCTCTAGGCAAAGCAGACTCCATTGATCAAATGACTGTTTAGCAAAAAGATATTTCTCATTATTTATCATTCTTAAATTGTCTGAAGGCGGAAGAAGAGATATTTCTTTGTTAACAGTTTCAGCGAAACTACCATCTCCTTTACCTCTCAACAGGATTTGTTGTAGCTCATGCTGAGTAATTTCAATACCTTTTCCAGAAATTATTTTTGTCATAACATCATCCTTTTATTTTTTGGATCAATGAAGCTGGTTTCAACTACTTCTACAGGAACAGTATTAAGATTAGATGTTGATACATAAAGTCGGCTGCCAATTTTTCTTTTTCCACCTTTTATTAAAGCCATTGCCACAGAATGTTTTAGTGTTGGGCTAAAATAGCTAGAAGTTACATGACCAAGCATTTCAACAGGTTTTTTTATAGGCAAGGATAATTTTTCTTTTTCAATGACGTGCTGTCCTTCTTCTATTCCGTAAGTTTTATTTATAGGTATAAGGCCAACAAGTTGTTTTCTATTTTCTCTTACAATATCACTTCTAATCAAAGATCTTTTACCAATAAAATCTTTCTTCTTTTTACCAATCATCCAATTTAAATTCAGATCAAGCGGTGTGACCGTTCCATCTGTATCCTGACCAACAATAATATATCCTTTCTCAGCTCTTAAAAGATGCATTGTTTCTGTTCCATAAGGCACAAGATCCAAATCTCTACTATAAAAGAAAATCTTTTGCCAAAGTTTTAAAGCATGTTTAGGAGGAACATAAATTTCATAACCCAATTCCCCAGTAAAACTTGCACGTAAAATTCGAATTTGAGTATCTAGGTATTTAAAATTATTAAAAGTCATAAAAGGAAACTTGTCATTGCTAAAATCAATATCATTAAAAACTCTACTCATAATAATTCTTGATTTTGGACCGCTGATATTAAATGTAGCAAACTGTTCGGTAATAGAATTCATATAAACATTCATGTCTGGCCATTCCGTTTGAGCATACTCTTCCATGTGAGCTAAAACATTTGCTGCACCGCCTGTAGTTGTTGTTGTTATGAAATGTTGATCATTTATTTTACAAACAATTCCATCATCTTTAACCATACCATCTTCACCGAGCATAAGAGCATATCTTGCCGACATCGGTTTCATTTTAGTGAAGCTATTGGTGTACATAAGATTTACGAATGTTAATGCATCTCTTCCTTTAATTTCTATTTTTCCAAGTGTACTTCCATCTAAAATTCCAGCAGTCTCTCTAAGTTGTTTCGATTCCCTTTGAACCGCTTCATCCATAGTTTCCTTCTCATGTTTTTTAAAGTACCAAGGCCTTTTCCACTGTCCCACGTCTTCAAAAACAGCATGATTGTTTACATGCCATGTATGCAAAGGAGTTTTTCTTTCTGGATCATAAAATTCGTAAGTACTTCTCCCAGCAATTGCTGAAAAACTTACAGGAGTGTAAGGAGGCCTGTAGATAGTTGTCCCAACCTCTGAAACATCTTTCTTTAATATTTTTGAAACAATACCAAGAGCATTAATGCTGCTAATCTTTCCTTGATCAGTACCCATACTATTTGTTGTAAAACGTTTTAAATGTTCAATACGATTGAAACCCTCAAGTATCGCTTGTTTAAGATCTTTTGTAGTAACATCGTTTTGAAGATCTATAAAAGATTTTGACCAAAAAGATTTTTTTGCATGTCTTGTTTCCCAAAGTTCTTTAATTTGGAATTTTTTTGATCCATTGATATCTAATTTAGACTCAAGATTGTTAACTCCTTGAAGAAAGCTAAGTTTTTTATTAATTTCATCAACAAGTTTTTCATAATTAAAATTTCCGCTTACCGAACCTAGGGTTATTGTATTTTGAAATGGTTTATCAGGTTTAAATGTTAAAAGAGAGTTATCCCATTTAATCAAACCTTTTGACTGAGTAAATAAATGAATATCAGGATTAAAGCCTCCAGAAACACAAAGCATTGAAGTTTTAATTTTAATAATTTCATTTTTTTTAATTCTTATAGATATCTTTTCAACTCCATTTTTTCCATCACAGCCTTCAATTTCCGATTTAGCATATAGGGGAATATTATGTTTTGTTAAAAGTTCTAAAGTTTCTTTTTCTATTTTCTTTTGATCTCTAGCATCAACATAGGCTCTTGGTTTATGACCAAGATCAACTAGCGACTTCACAAGGCTAAAAGTAGAAGAGTTGTTGGTAAAAATGACAGGGTTTTTTTCTGGAACAACACCGTATCTGTGAATATATTTTTCAAATGAAGCCGCGAGCATTATTCCTGGTAAATCGTTGTTTCTGAATGAAATAAATCTTTCAATGTGCCCGTTGGCCAAAACAGTGTGCTTCGTTCTAATTTTATGTAGAACAAGTTCCGGTTTTTTATTATCAGGAGGTACTCCTACCGATTTGTCTTCAAATGCAACTAAGTGATTGTCAAAATTATAAGTAGTTACTATTGTATTTTTTAGAACTTTGATATTGCTTGAATTTTTAATGAGTCTCTCAGTTTTTTCTATCCAGTCAGCTGGCTCCTGATCGTTTATTGATTTAATTTTTTTTGTATTGTTTAAAATACCACCCAAACAATCATCTCGCTCGATTAGTAAAACATCATGATCAGTTCCTGCTAATTTTTTGGCAGCCAAAAGACCACTTAAACCACCACCCACAATCAAAACATCAACATTATGATGAAGGTGTATACTTTTAGATTTAAATTCTTTTGGAGGTTTTCCTAAGCCAGCGGTTCTTCTGATCAGAGGTTCATAAACCTTTTTCCAAAATCCCTTTGGACCCATGAATGTCTTATAGTAAAAACCTGCTGAAAATATTGGTGATAAAATATTGTTAATTGAACCAAAATCTCTTTTTAATGAAGGCCATCGGTTTTGACTTTTAATAACCATTCCTTCATAAATTTTTTTTATGGTAGCTCTTACATTAGGTTCGTTGTGTTCATTTATGATTTGAACAAGAGCGTTTGGTTCTTCAATTCCACAAGTATAGATCCCTCTAGGTCTGTGATATTTAAAGCTTCTTCCAACTAACTTTACGTTATTTCTTAACAAAGCAGCGGCGATAGTGTCTCCTTTGTTTCCTTCGTATGTCTTACCATCAAATTTAAAATAAATTTTATTTTCACTCATGTTTTTTTTACCGTGAAATTTCCTGACCCTACCTCTGGTTCGCCAGAAGGCGATTTAAGTGTGTTTTTAAATTTTTTAATTGAAGGAGGAGTTTCTCCTAATTTATAAACTTTTAATATTTCATCAGTTGAGGTGTTTCTGACAGCGTTAAACCATTTTTTACACCCATGCGTGTGAACCCAACGCTCATAATAAACTCCCTTAGGATTTGCTCTTACAAAAACATATTCCGACCATTCTCTATCGTTAACTTGTTCAGGATCTTTTGGTCTTGCTACGTGAGCTTCCCCACCATTAGAGAATTCACATTGATCTCTTTTTCCGCAATATGGACAATTTATTGTAAACATTTTAATGAGCTACAGCTGCCGCTCCATGTTCATCGACTAGTCTGCCACTAACGAAACGATCTAAACTAAAAGGAGCATTTATAATATGAGGTTTATTTTTTGCGATTGTATGGGCAAAAACGTTTGCACTTCCAGGTGTTGCTTTAAATCCTCCTGTTCCCCATCCGCAATTAAAATATAAACCTTCAATTTCACATTTGCTAATAATTGGACTTGCATCGGGACAAATATCTACAATTCCTCCCCACTGACGAAGCATTTTCATTTTTCCAAAAATTGGATAGAGCTCTACTATTGCCCTAATGGTATCCTCAACAATGTTGTAACCACCTCTTTGTGTAAAAGAATTATAACCATCGGTTCCTGCACCAATGACAAGCTCACCTTTATCAGATTGACTTACGTAAGCATGAACAGCGTTTGACATTACCACAGTATTGATAACTGGTTTAATAGGTTCGGAAACTAATGCCTGAAGAGGTTTGCTTTGAAGAGGCAATCTTATTCCTGCTGTTTCAGCCAAAACACTTGTGTGACCTGAGGCAACAACCCCAACTCTTTTAGCTCTTATAATTCCTTTTGAAGTTTCAACTCCTTGAACTTTTCCATTTTTTGTTCTGATTTTTTTCACTTCACAGTTTTGAATAATATCCACTCCCATTTCATCAGATCTCATTGCATAACCCCAGGCCACAGCGTCATGACGAGCAACACCGCCTCTAGGTTGGAATGAAGCGCCAAGTACTGGATACCTTAGGTTCTCAGTATTCATAATTGGCACAAGTTTTTTTATTTGTTTAGGATCAACCCATTGTGAGTCTAAACCATTCAATTTGTTTGCACTTACTCTTCTTTTTATTTCTTTTACATCATGTTCATTATGAGCCAAATTCATAACACCCCTTTGACTAAACATAATGTTGTAATTTAATTCTGTAGATAAATTTTCCCAAAGTTTTAAAGAATGTTCATAAAGATGTGCGCTCTCATCCCAAAGATAGTTCGATCTTATAATGGTAGTATTACGACCAGTGTTTCCTCCTCCAAGCCAACCCTTTTCTATAACAGCTATATTTTTTAAACCATGTTCTTTAGCAAGATAGTAAGCGGTACCAAGGCCATGGCCACCACCTCCAACAATTATAATATCATAGAACTTTCGTGGCTCAGGACTACGCCACATCTTCTTCCAATTCTCATTATAAGAAAGAGAATTTTTTAGAATACTAAAAAAGGAATATTTTTTTTTCACATGGGAAAAATAGCAAAAAAAAATGCCCCGAGCTAGTAGTTTAAATTATGCGGCTAAAGCTTGTTCAATATCAGCTATGATATCATCAGGGTGTTCTATCCCAATTGAAAGCCTTACATAACCTGGTGTTACTCCAGCCTCAGCTAGCTGCTGATCATTTAACTGACTGTGTGTTGTAGTTGCAGGATGTATTGCCAAACTTCTCGCATCACCAATGTTAGCAACATGGTAAAGCATCTTGAGGCTATCAATAAATTTTGCACCAGCTTCTCTTGAACCTAAGTCCATTCCAACTAAAGAGCCATAACCACCTTTCATATATCTTTTTGCTCTTTCTCTGATTTCACCTTGATGGTTTGTTGGATAGATTACATTCTTAACTTTTTTCTGGGTCTCTAAGAATTTTACTACTTTTTCTGCATTAGCACAGTGTTGTTTCATTCTAAGAGCAACAGTTTCCAAACCTTGAATAATTTGGAAAGCATTGAATGGAGATAAAGGAGCACCTAAATCTCTAAGCAATACTACTCGAGCTCTTATTGCGAAAGCAACATTGGCTCCTGTTAATTTAGGAACATCTCTTCCCCAAATTGCACCATTGTAACTTGGATCTGGTTGATTCATAAGAGGTTGTCTCTTTGGATCTTTTACCCAATCAAAGTTTCCTCCATCAACAATAATTCCTCCTATCGAAGTTCCATGACCACCGATATATTTTGTTAATGAGTGCATCACGACTGCAGCACCATGCTCTATAGGTTTGCAAATTACTGGCGCAGCTGTGTTGTCGATAATTAATGGAATACTATGTTTCTTTCCAATATCTGCAACTTCTTTAATTGGAAACACACGTAAGTAAGGATTTGGACAAGACTCACCATAATAAGCTCTTGTTTTTTCATCCGTTAACTTTTCAAAATTTTTTGGATCCTTAGGATCAGCAAACCTAACTTCAATACCTTGCATACTCAAAGTATTTTTAAACAAGTTTACAGTTCCACCATACAAATCAGTAGAAGAGACTACATTGTCGCCTGCTTGACAAAGATTCTGTAGACAAAAAGCAGATGCAGCTTGTCCCGAACCAACCGCAACAGCAGCTAATCCGCCTTCTAAAGCAGCAACTCTTTTTTCAAGAACATCACAAGTTGGATTCATGATTCTTGTATAAATATTTCCGAATTCTTTCAGCCCAAACAAATTTGCAGCTGTTTCAGCATTTTTAAACTGATAAGAAGTGGTTTGGTAAATTGGAACAGCCACAGCTGTTGTTGTTGGATCACTTCTGTATTCTCCACCATGTAAACCGATTGTCTCTGGATTTTTTATTTTGCCTGCCATTATCCCCCCTTTTGTTATTTGTTATGCTTTGTTTCCGTAATCTTTCATATGTTTAGGTATACCTTTACCATACATAAAATGATTTTCCATCTTTTCCCTATATTTACTTGCCGGTACCGTTAAACCTACTGCGTGTGCAACTTCTCTTACTAGCATCGGATTTCCTAAACAACATACACCAAGATAATTAACTCCCATCTTATATGCCTCTTTAGCAAACTTTCCAATTTCATATCGATTACACAGTAAAGGTTCCAAGGCCGTTGGAAAAGTTCTTCCATGTGGTGCAGGACACGCACAATCTTTTCTATCTGGTAAATTAAACCATGTAGTATGTTTTTTGTTTGTTCTTACAGGTATTGGAAGAGCTCCAACATGACACTTAACTTGTTTTCTAATTTCTTCAAGGTATGGCAACATTGTTGCAGGACCTCTAAAACAATTCATTCCCACAACATCCGCGCCTCTTTGTTCTAATTCTTTACAAGTTTCTACTATTCCATAACCATCTCGCATCACATCTTCTGCCATAGGAGCAATCGTAACCACAGTTGGTAACTTCGTTTTTTTCATAACCTCCAAAGCTTTAAACGCTTCTTCTGCATAATAATAAGTTTCTCCAATTAACATATCCGCGCCTTCATCAACTGCCCAACCAATCATTTCATTAAACATTTTTTCAACTTGTAAATGGGTTTTTTTATCTTTGTCATTCCAAATGTTGGAATTAGATATATTTCCAGCCATTAAGTTGGGTTTTGGTCCTGTTGATTTTAAATCTGCAACTTTTCGTGCAATTTTTAGGGCAGCTCTATTTAAAGGTTCTATTAGTTCTTCTTTACCAATTACCTTCATTTTTTCTCTATGACCGTTATATGTAAAAGCCTCAACAATATCAGAGCCAGCGTGTTGAAAATCTTTGTGTAAGGTTTCTAATGCCTCAGGGTGTTCAAGGGAAACCATTGGAACAAATTCCCCAGACGACATATAGCCCCGTCTCTCAATTTCAAAAAGGAAACCCTCGGCACAAATAACAGGGCCTTTATTTAGTCTTTCTATCAAATTTTTACTCATCTTCATCAACTCCAAAAAAAAACCACCGGCTAAAGCGGTGGTCTGACGAAGATACTACGCTTTAGCGGGTTTTATAAAGCGCTCGCAATTTGTTTTAAATCAGCGCTACGAACAAAATTATATTAGATTTAGAAGCTAAAAGTCAAGAGTAATTTTGCTTCATTTTTTAGTTATATAAAATATTGTACAATTAAAAACTATAATGAACAGTAAGTTGAATAAAGATTTAACACCAGAGCAACGCCATATACTTCGCGAAGAAGGTACAGAACCGCCTGGATCAAGTCCTTTAAACCAAGAAAAAAGGGAAGGTGATTATCACTGCGTGGGTTGTGACACCAAACTGTTTAGTTCTTCTACGAAATACGAAAGTGGATCTGGATGGCCATCTTTCTTTTCATCTTTAGCTGGTGTTTTTGAAACAAAAACCGATATGAATGCTGGATACGCAAGAACAGAATACCACTGTAAAAAATGCGGAGGTCACCATGGTCATATATTTGATGATGGGCCCAAACCAACAGGAAAAAGATTTTGTAACAACGGCCTTTGTTTAATCTTTAAACCAAAGAAATAGACTTATGATTTTAAACTTAATTATAGCCTTTGGAGCTGGACTTATTAGCTTTCTATCCCCTTGTGTTTTACCTTTAATACCCGGATACATTTCTTATATCTCTGGCGAAAGTTTAGGAGATATTGTTGAAAAACAGAAAAAAATCTTACTTAAAACAATCTTGTTTTCACTTGGATTTTCACTGGTTTTTATTTCTTTTGGTGCTACCGCTTCATTTATTGGAAACTTGTTACTGGAATACTCAAATTCATTGAGAGTTGTAGCAGGTCTGATAATCATAATATTTTCTTTGCAACTTATAGGAATTTTGAATTTAAATTTTCTCAATAAAGAAAAGAGGATTTATACAAAAAACTATTCTAACAATCTATTTTTTCCAGTTGTTGTTGGTGCAGCTTTTGGTTTTGGTTGGACACCTTGTATAGGTCCTGTGTTAGGATCAATATTAGCTCTGGCGGCGACAGAAAGCAGTATAGGAAAAGGAATTTTGCTTCTAAGTTTTTACTCACTAGGTTTAGCGATACCTTTTGTGTTGTCAGGTTATGGAATTTCAAAATTTTTGGAATTTTCTAAAAATTTTAAAAAAAATATCCGTCGAATTTCGATTTCAGGTGGAATTATTTTGTTGATTACAGGAATTCTGATTATAACAAACAAATTACAAATCATAGGCTACTTCCTGCTTGAAGCATTACCTTTTTTAGGCAATATTGGATAAAGAATTTAAGCTAGCAATTTATCTAATTCACCACTTCTATTTGCAGCTTGAAGCTCAGCGTTTCCTCCAATGTAATGGTCACCAATGAAAATTTGAGGGATTGTTTTTGCTCCGCCAGTTCGTTTCTGCATTTCAGCCCTTTTACTTTCATCTTTCCAAACATCAATCTCTTCGATTTTGACATTTTTGCTCTCCAACAAAGCTTTTGCTGCTTCGCAGTGAGGACAATAGTCGCCGGTGTACATTAAAACTTGCTTCATATTTTAATTTTAATTATATCATTATATAAACAACAATGCTTCCAGAAAATTATTTTTTATATCTCCAGCTAATACTATTTTATTTTATCACACCCGGGCCTCCTAGAGTCGTAATAGTTACGAATACTATTAATTACGGTTTAAGAAAATCTGTTTGGACAGCTCTTGGCGATATATCAGCTAACTTTGTTCAAGCAACATTAGTTACTTTTATAATTGGAAGCATACTTATAGATAATCCTGATATTTATGTATACTTTAAGTGGGCTGGAATTTTGTACTTATTATATCTAGCATACGAAACATTTTCTCTTAAAATTAAAAAAGTTGATTTAAAAAATAAAGTTTTAAAAAGTAATTTAGCAATGTACAGAGATGGATTTGTGGTAGCTGGTCTAAGTCCAAAAGCATTGATTTTTTTTGGCACGATTTTTCTTACTTTTATAAACTTCGAGGGCAATGTTATTTCTCAATTTTTAATTTTAATTTTTACCTGGATGCTTTTAGATTTTATAAGCTTAATGATGTATGGACTTGCCGCACGCAAGATTGCTATATGGTTAAAAGGAAATCCTAGATTTTTAAATACAATTTCTGCGTGTGTTCTAATTATCATCGCCATTATTGTGGCAATAAGAACTTAAAATATTTTTTTAACCTGTTGTTAAAAAAGCCAAAAGTTGCTTTAATAAATTTAAATTAATTAATTAATTTAAAGGGGGAAAAATGAATAAATTAGCAAAACTATTTATTACATTTATTTCGGCTATTGCTATGGCACTAGTAAGTTTCTCTTCATCTTTTGCAAAAGTTGAAGGCGAATATATAGTGTTAGGCTCAGCGATATCTCTTACAGGAAAATACTCTTCTAACGGAGTGCACACTCAAAACGGTTATAACTTAGCGGTTGACCGAATTAATTCAATGGGTGGCGTAAAAGTTGGCGGAAAAAGTTATAAATTTGAGATCATTTATTACGATGATGAATCAAATCCTAAAAGAGCAGCTCAGTTAGCTGAAAGACTAATTAAACAAGATGGCGTTCATTATATGCTTGGACCTTACAGTTCAGGTTTAACGAAAGCTATCGCACCAGTAACCGAGAAATATAAAATTCCTATGGTTGAAGCAAATGGTGCATCAAGATCTTTATTTACTAAAGGTTATAAATATTTGTTCGCGGTGTTATCACCAGCTAACCAATACCTTGAAGTAGCAATCGATCTTGCGGTTGAAAAAAATGGTGGTAAGCCAGTTAAAATTGCGCAAGCATTTGAACAAGATGCTTTCTCACAAGACGTGAGACTTGGTATCTTAGATGCTGCAAAAAGAACTGGATCTAAAATTATCATTGATGACAAGTTACCAAAAGAGCTAAATGATATGGCTGCTACATTGGCAAAAGTTAAAGCAACTAAGCCAGATGTACTTGTTGTATCAGGACATACAAAAGGCGCATTAACTGCAATCAGACAAATTTCTGAAATGAAAGTTGATGTACCAATGTTAGCGATGACACACTGCGATGCTGCAAAACTTTCTAAACAACACGGAAAGAAGTCAGAATATGCATTGTGTGCTTCTCAGTGGCATAAAAACTTAAGCTACAAAGATAAATTCTTTGGAACTGGTAAGAAGTATGACAAAGACTTTAAAAAAGAATTTGGTTATGCTCCACCTTACCAATCAGCTGAGTCATCTGCTGCTTTATTAGTGTTTAAAGATGCGTTCGAAAGAGCAAATTCTTTTGACAGAGATAAAGTTAGAGATGCTTTAAAAACTACAGAGATGCAAACTTTCTATGGAAACATTAAATTTGGTCCTGGCGGTCAAAACACTGCTAAGCCAATGATCTTGTTCCAAGTAAGATGCAAAGGTGATGTGTGTGAGAATAAAGTTGTTGCTCCTACAAAATGGGCTTCAGATAAATTCTTCCACCCAATTCCACCTTGGTCTGAAAGAGGTTAAACTTTTTTAATTATGTCCCCTAAATTAATAATTTAGGGGGCATTTTTTTTATGGATTTTTTGATTTTTCAAGCTCCAATGTTAATGGTCCAAGCTTCCTTGGACGGAATTCTATTAGGAATTTTATTTGCTTTAATCGCATATGGGATGGCTCTTCAATGGGGAGTGATGAACATAATCAATATTGCCCAAGGCGATTTAGTTATTTTAGGAGGATACATTGCTTACACCATGTATCTTGCTGGAATTCATCCAGCTTGGGGAGTTATTGTTTCTCCAATTTTAATGTATTTCGTTGGCTGGGGACTTTATAAACTAGTAATTAATAAAGTTGTAGATCGAGACTTATTTATTTCAATTTTAGCAACTTTTGGTATCGCAATTGTATTTCAACAGTTAATGAATTTTATTTTTGGTGCAGACGTAGTTGTGGCACAATCTGAATATGGAACAACAATGTTGTTTGATAATTCAGTTACCCTACCAAATTCAAAAATATTCTCTGCTTTTGTAAGCTTAGCATATGCAATAGCTTTGGTTATTTACATGAAAAAATCTAGACTCGGACGAGCTATTAGAGCCACAGCTCAAAATGCAAGAGCAGCGAAAATTCTTGGTGTAGATACTGAAAAAGTTTATGCAGCAACTTTTGGAATAAACGCTGCATTGTGTGGAATTGCGGGTGCTCTAATTTCAATCACTCTTACTCTTCATCCTTATGTAGGACTTCCTTATACAGTTAGATCTTTCATGATAGTTATCGTAGCAGGCCTTGGAAACTTACCGGCGGTAGCAATTTCAGGCATGGGACTAGGACTTTTTGAGGAGTTTGCAGATTACATTTTAGGTACAGAATTTAGAATTGGAGCAGTATTTATGCTTCTAGTTTTCATATTAGTTTACAGAAGATTTAAACTTTCTAAGAAAAGGGAATATTTAAAATAATGCAAAAAATGAAACAAAAAGATTTAATATTATATTCTGGCCTAATTATCTTAGGTTTAGCAGCTCCCTATTTATTCTCTGCTTTTAAAGTTCAGCTTACATATCTTTGTGTCTTGATCGTATTGGCGATGACTTGGAATTTACAAGGTGGAGAAATGGGCTACAATAGTTTTGGAAATATCCTTTTCTACGGTCTTGGAATGTACTTAACTGCATCAGTTCAAGTGGGTATGTTTTTTCCATTAGCAGAATGGACAGAAAGCGGTGGAGAAAAAACATTCGTGCATACTACAGCACAATATTTTCAAGGGATAGGTGTAGGGTTATTAGTTTCAGCTATTATTCCAGCATTAGTCGCAGGCGCCATAGGTTATGCTATTTTAGGTTTGAGAGGTCATTATTTTGCTATTTGCACTTTAGGTTTAGGGATCGCAGCAGGTGAAATTGCTGGAGGTATAGAAATAATTGGAGCTGGTCAAGGCTTTACCACACCACCTTTTCCTGCAGAAATAGTTGACGTTGAAGCCAGAGGGAAGTTTTTCTACTTTTTAAGTTTTTTTGTATTAGTTCTAGCATTTGTTTTTGTAAAATATATTTACGGCTCTAGGTTTAGATTAATTTTAAATGCGATAAGAGATAATGAAGACAAAGCAGAAGCAATGGGTATTCAAACAATGAAATATAAAATTGTTGGTTGGATGGTATCTGCATTTTTCTGTGGTCTTGCCGGTGGAATTATGGGTGGATTAATTGGATATATAGATTCAACGGATGTTGCATTTGATGGAAGAGAGATGGGAGTGTTTATGGTCTTAATGGCAATACTTGGTGGAAAAGGAACTTTGTGGGGACCAATTATTGGTGCAACTTTATTCCATTTCTTCAAAGAAGGTCTTTGGACTTTTATATTAGGTTGGCAATATGTTGCGTTAGGAGTTTTGATTGTTGTAATTGTAATTTATTTCCCAGAGGGATTAATGGGTTGGTTAAGAGAAAAATATCCCGAAAGATTTGGAGAAGTTATAGATGAAAAAGATCGTAAATCACAGGTGGAATTAAAATGAGTCTTTTAAAAGTAAAAAATGTAAGCAAATCTTTTGGAGGGGTGAAAGCCAATGTGGATATTTCTGTTTCCGTGGAGCAAGGTTCAATAGTTGGCTTAATCGGACCAAACGGTTCTGGCAAAACAACGTTATTTAATTCAATCGTTGGAACTCATCCAATTGATCAAGGGTCTATCATTTTTAATAATACTGAAGTTTCAGAAATGCCTGTCCCTGCAGTAGCTAAACTGGGATTATTAAGAACATTTCAGCAAACAAGAATTTATTCTAAACTTAATTGCGTAGAAAATATGTTAATTAGCCACAAGGCTAGTGACTCAGGCTTTATATTTGCAAAAATACCTACAGAGCTTACTGAAAAAGCAGAAAATCTTTTAAACTTTGTAGGACTCTATCAAAAAAGAAATTTAAGAGCAGGAGATTTATCATTTGGCCAGCAAAAACTTTTAGAATTAGCAATGGCATTAATGAATGAACCTAAAATGCTATTATTGGATGAGCCTACAGCAGGTATTAACCCAACGTTGATCAATGGAATCATAGATAGACTTATAAAGATTAATAAAGATTATGGAATTACTCTGTTAGTAATAGAGCATAATATGAAAGTTATAATGAGTTTAGCTCAAAGTATTTTTTGTTTGGCTCATGGAAAACTTTTAGCGGAAGGCTCACCAGATCAAATTAAAAATGATAAGCGAGTTGTGGATGCTTATTTAGGAGCTCAATAATGGCAAATCAATATGAAGTTTTAGGAAAAGCTCCAGGCGTTGAAGATTTACAAAAACTTTCAGGATCTAACTTGCATTTACAAATTAAAAATTTATCAGCTGGTTACGGAAAGATGGAAATACTTCATAATTTCAATTTGCTTGTAGATAAAGCTCAATCTTTATGTCTCATTGGGCCCAACGGTGCAGGAAAATCTACAATCCTTCATTCCATTTATGGTTTCACAAATATTTTTTCAGGACAAATCGAAATTGATGGAAATGAGATTACCAAACTTACCCCAGCTCAAAAATTAAAAAGCTGTGGGATAGCTTATATTCTTCAAGATAATTCAGTATTTCCCGATATGACAGTAGAAGAAAATTTATTAATGGGAGGCTATATTAAAGATAAAACTGAAGAGTCGTACGCTGAAGCTAAAAGAGTTTTGGAAAAGTATGAAAGATTAAATAAAAGACGAAGCCAACCAGCAAAAGTTTTATCAGGAGGGGAAAGAAGACTTCTTGAAATATCAAGAGCTTTAGTTATGCGTCCCTCAATCCTTTTGGTAGATGAACCTTCGATAGGATTAGAACCTCGATATATTGAAATGGTTTTTGAAATTTTGGACGATCTTCAAAAGAATGAAAAGAAAACCATTATCATGGTTGAACAAAATGCAAAAAAAGGTCTTGAGTTTGCAGACATCGGTTACGTATTAGTTTCTGGACAAACTGCCATAGTTGGAAAAGGAAATGATTTATTAAAAAATCCTGATGTTGGAAGATTATTTCTTGGCGGTTAATGATAAATTCTGCGTATTTTCTTTTAGGCTTTAAATCTGTTCGTTCAGCTGATAGCCCAGCCATTGCTTTAGGATGTAGTTTTTTAGCTATTGGAGCATTGCTAAAAAACATTGGTTTTAATTTTCAGCAAAGCTTCTTTTCTACTTTCTTTACTTATGCCTTGCCCGGTCAGCTTGTTATGGCGGAATCTTTTTTGATTGGAGCATCTTTAATAAATATCTTTATTGGTGTTTGGTTAGTTAATGCTCGTTTATTTCCCATGGCAGTTTCAATGTTTCCGTTACTCAAAAGTCATCAACAACCTAAATGGAAATACTATTTGTCATGTCATTTTCTTGCAGTTTCTTCTTGGCTGATAATGAAGAAAGATTACAGAACCATTGATGAAGATCACAGAATAGATTTTTGGATAGGAATCGGAACAGCAACTTGGTCCATTGCTATTTTTTCAACGGTTCTAGGATTTGTAGTTTCTGACTATCTAAGCAAAGATA
>CACDNJ010000004.1 GCA_902554135.1 uncultured Pelagibacteraceae bacterium
CTAGATATGGCGGAAATCTACCAAGATTTTGCGCAACTTTAGTTCTAGTATTAGCTTCATTCACTTACGTGACTGCACAAATTAATGCTACTGGAACAATTGCTTCAAGAGCTTTACAAATTCCATTTGAACTTGGAGTTTGGGTTGGTCTAGTTAGTATCCTATTGTGCTCTATGTTAGGTGGTATGAGAGCAGTAACTTGGACGCAAGTAGCTCAGTATATCGTGTTAATTATAGCGTACTTAATACCAATATTCTGGATGGGAAGTAAATTGGGTAATCCATTCCCACACTTTATGTTAGGTGATGAAGTACAACGTTTAGCGGAGCTTGAGGCTTCAGCAGGGCTAATAAAAAATAGCGCTGCGGACATTAAAGCTGCGGGTGTACCAGGTGGATTAAAATATATTTCTAATCCTCACTCTGCTGTACCTGCTGGCGGAATGGCTGTATGGAAATACTTATCGCTTGCGATCTGTATGATGGTTGGAACTGCATCGTTACCTCATATTTTAATGAGATACTTTACAACTCCTTCTGTTAAATCAGCAAGAAAATCAGTGGCATGGTCACTGTTCTTTATCTTCTTGCTATATTTCT
The DNA here is from genome assembly GCA_902554135.1 of uncultured Pelagibacteraceae bacterium. The sequence continues at coordinate 601 of CACDNJ010000004.1, forward strand.
CAGCGCCTATGTTAGCAACACTATCTAAACTACAGTTAATGGATCCAAACTTACCTACTGCAATCATTGGTAAATCAATTGCAGAGGTTCAAAGTATTCCATGGGTTCAAAACTGGGGTGCAGTAAAACAAGTGTTTATTGCAGACTTCAACGGTGATGGAATATTACAGTTGAACGAATGGTTTATGAGAGGTGACGTAGTAGTATTAGCGACTCCTGAAGTTGCTGGTTTACCTTACGTTATTTCTGGATTAGTTGCTGCAGGAGGTATGGCTGCTGCCATGTCGACTGCCGATGGATTAGTTTTGGCGATATCAAACTGTTTATCACATGATATCTATTACAAAATAATCGATCCGAAAGCTGACGTTAGAAAAAGGCTGATCGTAGCTCGTGTACTTCTAGTAGTGATTGGTGCTGCTGGTGCTTACATAGCATCAATGAGATTAACCAGCATTCTAGGAGCTGTAGCTTGGGCATTCGACTTTGCAATGTCAGGCTTATTCTTCCCACTTGTACTTGGTGTATGGTGGAAGAGAGCTACACAAGCGGGTGCGGTTGCAGGAATACTTGGAGGTTTAGCTGCTGGTACAGCATATCTAATTTATGTTGGACCTAAGTTTATGGCTCAAACTCCTTGGCTTGGAATTGACCACTTAAGATTTGGTATCATAGGTGCATCAGTAAGCTTAGTTGCAATGGTTGTAGTAAGCTTAATGACCAAAGAACCTAGTGCTGCCATTCAGAAGATGGTTGATGACGTTAGGGTTCCTAGCGGAAGAGCTATTCTTGGAAAACAACACTAAATAAAAATATTTTTATTATAAAAGGGGCGATTTATTCGCCCCTTTTTTTTGCTTTAAGCAATTAATTTCACATGCTAACTTAAGTTATGCCAATTTGGGTACTAGTTTTAGATTATATTTTAGGAATTATTATGTGGACTCTAATAGGAAGATCCGCAATGAATATTTTTCAAAGAGAAGACTCGAATTTCTTTTTTATGAAAGCCTTTGTTAAATTAACTAATCCTATTATAGGGTGGTTCAAATTTATCACCCCAAGTTTCATAATTCCTCTCTTTGTTCCATTGTACGTTGCATGGTTCTTTTATATGTTTAGATTTTATGCAATGCCCTATATTTTGGGCTACGATGTTATGGGAATGCTGTCCTTTCCTCTAGAAAGCGATATTGCTAGAGAAATTTATCGTTTATTTAATAGATAATTTCAAAAAAATTGAATAAAAATTACACTGAAAAATCAATAGATAATTAAGAGGCAAATGAGTGGCAAGATTTATTCGTTAATAATTTTTTTAACCCTATTTTGGATTTACTGTTTATATTGTGGATTTAAAAATTATAAAAAAACAGTAACTCCAGCAGATTTTTTCATCTATGGAAGAGATTTACCATCTTGGGTTTACATTGTTGTAGCAACTGGAACAATTTTTTCTTGCTGGATCTTTTTTGCTCAACCAAGTTTAATTTTACTTAATGGGTTTCCATTTTCATCCACATCCCTTTATGTGATAGCGATTTCTCTTATAGGAATAGTCTTTTTAAAAAAACAATGGATGCTGTCTAAAAGGTATGGTTTTGTAACTCCCGCTGAGATGATGGCAGCTTATTTTAAAAGTGATTTGATTAGAATTTTAGTCGTAGTAATAGGTTTAGGATTTGCAATTCCATTCATTGCGATGCAACTGTCTTTTGCTGGAATAATTCTAAGTATCTTATCTGACGATATAATAGGAGCTGGATCAGCTTCTATTTTGTTGGGCTGCGTAATTATTGTATATTTAAGTTTAAGTGGAATAAAATCAATTATTTATACAGATACATTAAATTTTCTTTTAACTATTTTCGGTATAATCGCTATGGGATTTATATCTTATGATTTGGTTGGAGGATGGGATTTATTAAACGAAAGCTTATCAAGAGTTTCCAACTTAAAGGAAAATTTATTTAACATTAAAGAAAGTTACAATGCTTATTTGGCTGTTCCGGGTACAGTAAAGATAGTACAAGTATTAGATAACGGATCATCATATGGGGGTATATGGACAAGCTCGATGATTTTAACTTTTGCCTTTGCAGTTTCTGGTATTGTTATGTCACCTAGTTTTTCCATGTTAACATTTTCAAATAGAGACGGTAGATCATTTGGTACACAGCAAGTTTGGTTTTCTTCTTTTTTTATTGGACTAATATTAATATTTTTTACGACTGCAATAGGTGTTGGTTCAATTTTTCTTGGAACAAATAATATTATTAATGAAAGTGGTAATAATATTTCAAACATTCTTCCAAACACTATATTGCCTAATCAAATTGAAAGTCTAGTTCCACATTTGATTAATGTAGTGGGTGATTATTCTCCACTTTTCTTTGGTTTGTTATTAGTTTGTGGAATTGCTTCATTACAATCAACAAGTATTATTTATATAAGTTCAAGCGCTCTTTTGACTAGAGATATATTGAAGAAATTTTTTATTAAAAATATGAATAATAATGAACAAATTTTTTCTTACAGAATAATATTAATGTTAATATTTATTTTTTCATTAATACTATCAATTCAATCTTCAAATGTAATTTTTAGTCTTGGAAGTTTTTCTTTAAGTATTGCTTGCCAAATGTTTGTTCCATTAATTGCTGTATGTTATTTGCCTTGGCTAACTAAAAATGGTGTTGCATTTGGAATGGTTGTTGGAATTATCGCTGTGTTTTTTACTGAACATATTGGACAAATAATGTTTGGTAATATTATTGTGTGGGAAAAATGGCCACTAACAATACATTCTGCTTTTTGGGGAGTTTTATTTAATCTATTAGCAGCCATAACAATATCATTTATAACTCAGGAGACAAAAGAAACTAATCATAAAAGTAAGTTTCATGAATTTTTTGATGAACATAGAAATTTATCTATGAGCCGTCGAAGTTTGAAACCAAGTGCCTGGATTGTAACAATTGCCTGGATATTTTTTGCTTTAGGCCCTGGCTTAATTATAGGAAATGACTTTTTTGGAAAACCAAGCAATGTAGAGAGTTGGTCGTTTGGTATGCCTTCTATTTGGGTATGGCAAATCATCTTTTGGTTACTTGGTGTAATTTTAGTTTGGTTTTTGGCTTTTAAAATGGAGATGTCAACACCACCACAAAAAACTATTGTGTCTCAAACTGAGGATATTGGTGGCAGATTTTAAAAAGTTAAAATATTTTTTGACATAAAATTATTTAAAACTATAAATAAACAAAGATGCCAACTTCGATCAAAATTTCACCTTCTATTTTATCTGCAGATTTTAGTAAATTAGGTGAAGAAATTATGTCTTTGGATAAGGCTGGTGCAGATTATATCCATGTCGATGTGATGGACGGTCACTTTGTTCCAAACCTTACCATAGGACCTGAGGTAATAAAAAAACTTAGGCCATTTACAAAAAAAACTTTTGATGTTCATTTAATGATATCGCCAGTTGATAAATATATTGAAGCATTTTCAAAAGCTGGAGCAGACATAATTACCTTTCATCCTGAAGCAACAGATGACACCTCAAACACTATAAAGCTAATAAAAAAACAAAAAAAGAAGGTTGGAATTTCCTTAAAACCTAAATCAAGTATTGATTTAATTAAAGATCATTTAGATAAAATTGATTTAATACTTATTATGAGCGTAGAACCAGGATTTGGAGGACAGAAATTTATGCCAGAAGTAATAGATAAGCTTAAAAATATTAAAAAAATTGTTTCAGAAAAAAAATTAAATATAGATTTAGAGATAGATGGCGGAATAAATTTTGAAAATTGTAAATTAGCCAAAGACGCTGGTGCTAATGTTTTAGTTTCTGGTTCAACAGTTTTTAAAGAAAATAACGGAGATCTAAAAAAAAATATTAGCTTACTTCGTTCAAATTAATAAATGTTAGATCTAAAAAGTGTCTATCTTTACTTTTTATCAATAAAAAAAATTATAACAAAATCTATTAGAGAAATATTTTTTTCAACAAACTTTTATAACAAACTTTTACTTTCACATAACCCTTCCAGGTTCTTTTTTTATCCCAACCCATACTTATTATCTCCTCTACTTAATCATAAAGATTTACTGTTAAAAGTATCTAAATTTGAAGCAAATTATTTTTGGAATAATTCTAAAGATGATAATGAAAAAAAAAATCTACACAGTTTTTTATGGCTAAATCTTATTGATAGAAAAAATGAAAAAGAAACAATAAAAAAGATTGTAGATGATTGGATCAAGAAATATGGAAATTATAAAAAAGATATATGGAATGAAAATCTTCTAAGTAAAAGAACCATAGCATGGATTTCTAATGCTGATATCATTTTACGTAACAAAGAAGATAAGTTTCAAAAATTATTTTTTTCTTCCTTACTAAAACAAATAAATTTTCTTAAAAAAAATATAAAAACCGTTTCTTATGAAACTACACAAATTTCTTGCTTAGCAGCAATAATATTATCTGGCTTGGTTTTTAAAGAATATTTTAATAATTATAATTTTGGATTAAAAGAACTAAAAAAAATAATAAATAATTTTTTTGATAGAAATGGTTTTCCTAAAAATAAAAACTCTGAAAATTTAATAATATTCTTACAATATTTTATATTAATAAAAGAATGGATAAAAAGTGCGCAAGAACCAGTGCCTGATTATCTTGATGAAATAATTGAAAAAAACTTAATTTGTTTAAATTCACTAAAAAACGAAAGTAAAAAATTACCATTATTTAATGGTGTTACCGAAAAAAATTTAGATGAATTTTTCCAATATCTGGAGAAATTAAACTACCAATTTGACAAAAAATTAAAATTTGTAGGTCAAATACAAATTATAAAAAATAAAAAAAATATTTTGTATTTTGATTCTGGCGAACCACCACTACATCAATTTTCACGAGATTACCAATCAGGACCATTATCATTTGAGTATTTTAATGAAGATAATAAAATTATAACTAATTGTGGGTATGGCAGAAAAATATCTAAAAAAACACAATTAATAAGTAAATTCACCTCAGCACAATCCACTCTTTGTTTAAACGATACTTCTGTGGTCAAATTTAAAAAAAACAATTTAATTAATAAAATTTATGGTCCAACAATTAGTAATAGTTTTAAAATTTTTGACATTAACAGGGAAGAAAATAAGACCGATATATCCATTGCTGCGACACACAATGCATATTTAGATAAGTTTGGATATTTACACAAAAGATTAATTAAAATTCTTAAAAAAAATGGCGACATAATGGGAACTGACTCTTTGATAAAAAAAAAGAATATTTCAAATCCTGCTAATTACAGTATTAGATTTCACATTTATCCAGGTGTAAACGTTGTACAAACTGTTAGTGGTAAGAGTATCCTTTTGCAGGTTAGTAAAAATAAATCATGGATATTTTTGTCTGAAAACCAGGACTTACAAATTGAAAAGGGATTATTTTTAGGTAGAAATAAAGTATTAAACAATCATTGTATCGTCATTTATGGTAATACAAAAAATCAAAACACCGATGTTAAATGGGAATTAAGAAAATCTAATTAAAAAATGTTGAGAAAAATACAAAATGCTTTGATTTCCGTATCTGATAAATCTGATCTGGAAAAAATATTACGTTCTTTAGAAAAATATAAAATTAATTTAATTAGTTCTGGCGGAACTTATAAAAAAATTAAAAAACTTGGCTACAACTGTATGGAAGTTTCAAAATATACAAAGTTTAAAGAAATGCTAGATGGTAGAGTAAAAACTCTTCATCCAAAAATTCATGCTGGAATCTTGAACAACAGATCCAATAGAAAACACCAAAATCAAATGAGAAAGAACAAATTTAAAAATATAGATTTACTTATAGTAAATTTCTATCCATTCCAAGAAGCTGTTCTGAATAAAAAAAATTTAAATAGTATTGTTGAAAATATAGACATAGGAGGGCCAGCAATGGTAAGAGCTGCTGCTAAAAATTTTAAAGATATATCAATCATTACTGAAAAAAAAGATTATGGTTCTCTTATAAATCAATTGAGACAACACAAAGGATGTACTGATTTAAAATTTAGAAAACATATGGCTAGTAAAGCATTTAATTTAACAGCCTATTATGACTCGATGATATCTAATTGGTTTAATAAAGAACTGAACATAACCTTCCCAGATAAAAAAACTATACCTGGTAGAAAACTAACTCAATTAAGATATGGTGAAAATCCTCACCAAAAAAGTAGTATTTACATTAATGATTTCAACGATAAAGAAATAGGTTTAAAAAAAATTTCTGGAAAAAATTTAAGTTACAACAATTACAATGATATATTCACTGGTTTAGAAATTTTATCATCATTTAAAAAAACGGGTACAGTGATAATTAAACACGCCAATCCTTCCGGGGCCTCAATGAACAAATCCCCTCTAAAATCTTTTCAAGAATCTTTACTTTCTGATTCGGTAAGTGCCTTTGGAGGCATAGTTGCATGTAATTTTAAAATAAATAAAAAAATTGCAAAAGAAATTTCTAGTACATTTTTTGAAGTAATTTTAGCAAAAAAATTTGATAGAGATGCATTAAAGATATTTAAATCAAAGAAAAATCTTATATTAATTGATATATCAAAATTTAAAGAAAAAAAGAATTATCAGGTTAAATATTTTGATAATTCTTTTTTAATTCAAGATAAAAATAAGAAGAATTTTGATTTAAAAAATTTAAAATATGTAACCAACTTAAAACCAACTAAACAAGAGTTAAAATTCGCAGATTTTTCTATGAATATTTGTAAATTTGTCAAATCAAACTCGATTGTTATAACAAACAAATTTTCAACAATTGGAATTGGAGCTGGGCAACCAAGTAGAGTAGACAGTTGTAAAATAGCAGTAGAAAAGGCAAAGACATTTCAGCCTAAAAAATTAAAAAACTCAGTTGCCGCTTCTGATGCTTTTTTTCCCTTCCCTGACGGTATTAAAAAATTAATTAAAGCCGGAGTAAAATTAATAGTTCAACCTGGTGGATCAATCAGAGATAAAGAAACAATAGCTTTGGCTAATAGAGCAAAAGTAAAAATGATTTTTACTGGTATTAGACATTTTAACCATTAAGCAATTTTATCAACTTTAGCGGCCAGAACAAAATCACTTTCGTGCAATCCCTTTATCGCATGAGTGAAAATTTTTATTTTAGCATATCCCCAACCAAACCAAATATCTGGATGGTGTCCTTCTTTTTCTGCTATATTTCCAACCTTATTTACAAAATTTTGGCTTTCCAAAAAATTTTTAAATTTAAATTCCTTAATTAAATAATAAATTTTATCATCGTCGGCTTTTACTTCCCAACCATCAACCATCTTAAGATACTTGTGAATTTCAGTTATATCAAAACCAGGAATTCCACCTTCGCAAGGAATGCATTTTTTATCAGCTAAATCAGTCATAAAATTTCATGGAGCGGGAGAAGGGAATTGAACCCTCGGCCTAAACGTTGGCAACGTTTCGCTCTACCACTGAGCTACTCCCGCGCTCAAACTATTATATTACAATAATTTTCTAAACGTCAACATTAATAAGGTTATTTTTTTTGAAGTACGGTAAATATATTGAAGGTACAATACTCTTCTAAAAAATTAATCTTACTTAAAATTTTAAAAGGTATAGCTAACTTATTAGATGTGCAGTTAGTCTTGAAGAAATTTATCTGGAATTTTGAATTATAAAAAAAATCTTTGTATTCTTTAAGAGAATATTTGTTTAAACCTAGATCCTTTATTGAGTCTATTTTTTTCTCTCTTGTTTTATTTAATTTTCCCAACAAAAAACTCTCTGGTAAAATAAGATGAAACCAAGGCAAAAAGGCTTTTGTTAATCCATGATCACCATTGAAAAAATTATAAAGTGGTCCAAAACCAGCATAGAGTAACCCATTTGGATTTAATAAATCGTACATAGAGTTTAAAACTTTTTGTAACTCTACCGTATGTTCGAATGCTTCTTTTGTAACAATATAGTCAAACTTTAATTCTGTTTTCCAGCTATTAATATCGTCACAAATATAATTAATTTTATTAGAATATTGTGAAAAATTTTTTTCTAAACTTTTTTTAGCAAATTCAATGTATTCTTTGTTTGTGTCTATACCTACTATTTTTTTTGGATTCTCTTTAGCAAGATCAATTGAGAAAGCTCCCCTGCCACAACCAAATTCGAGAATTGTTTTTCCTTGAAAGTCTGGTTTATTTGGGAATCTTGGGAAGAAATCTTTAATACTTTTTTTCTGATTTTGATAATCTTGTAGACCTTGGTCCATTAATACTAATTAGGCTTATTCATTGATGTGAAAAAATCAGCGTTATTTTTTGTATTTTTAAGTTTTGAAATTAAGAATTCTATTCCGTCCATTGTTCCCATGGGACTTATAATTCTTCGGAGAACATTCATTTTTGTTAGATCTTCTTTTTTAAATAATAGCTCTTCTCTTCTCGTTCCAGATCTCGTTATATCTACGGCTGGATAAATTCTCTTATCAGCAACTTTCCTATCAAGAATTAGTTCTGAATTACCTGTTCCCTTAAATTCTTCAAAAATTACTTCGTCCATTCTACTGCCTGTATCAATCAGAGCGGTTGATATAATTGTTAATGAACCGCCTTGTTCAACATTTCTTGCGGCTCCAAAAAATCTTTTGGGACGTTGAAGTGCATTTGCGTCAACCCCTCCTGTTAAAACTTTACCGGAACTTGGAACTACTGCGTTGTATGCTCTTCCCAACCTAGTAATTGAGTCTAAGAGTATTACAACATCTTTTTTATGTTCGACTAACCTTTTAGCTTTTTCTATAACCATTTCCGCAACTGCCACGTGCCTAGAAGCTGGTTCGTCAAAAGTTGAACTAATTACTTCTCCTTTAACAGTTCTTTGCATGTCAGTAACTTCCTCCGGTCTTTCATCTATCAATAAAACCATCAAGTAACATTCTGGATGATTGGCCGCCAAAGAATGTGCAATATTTTGTAATATAATCGTTTTACCAGCTTTTGGTGGAGAAATGATAAGCGATCTTTGTCCCTTACCAATTGGACTTACAAGATCAATAAGTCTTGCTGTTTGGTCGGGTTTTTTTTCGGTAACATTTTTTTCAACTTCCATTTTTAATTGTTGATTTGGATAAAGCGGGGTTAAGTTGTCAAATGCTATTTTGTTTCGTCCTTTTTCAGGATTTTCAAAATTAATTTGGTTCACTTTTAGCAAAGCAAAGTATCTTTCTGCGTCTTTGGGTGCTCTAATTTCTCCTTCGACAGAATCTCCGGTTCTTAATCCAAACCTTCTAATTTGACTTGGACTAACATAAATATCGTCTGGCCCAGGAAGATAGTTGGACTCAATGGCTCTTAGAAAGCCAAAACCATCTTGCAAAACTTCTAAAACACCGCCTCCGGTTATTTGTTCGTTTTTTTCGGCTAATTTTTTTAAAATAGAAAATAAAATTTCTTGCTTCCGGAGTGTACTAGGATTTTCAATACCAAGTTTCTCCGCTTGCGATATAAGCTCTGAAGGCGTCTTTTTCTTTAGTTCTTGTAAGTTCATATGATTATTGTCGTTAAGGTAAGTACTACTAATATAGTGAATAAAAATTAATATTCAAGTCTAAATAGGCTTAAAAACCACGATAAATATTATGGCAATAAGCAATACGGTTGGAACCTCATTTATATAACGATAAAATTTAGCACTTCTTGTGTTTGTTCTGTTTTTAAGTTGCCTGAGACATTTGCCTAAATATTCGTGATAAGCAGACAAAGCAATTACTAAAGCAAGTTTGATTTGGATCCATAAACTTGTCAAAACATCTAGGCCATTTAAATAAATTAAGATAATCCCAAATATCCAAGAAAAGAGCATTGCTGGCCTCATTATGTAATTATAAAGTCGTTTTTCCATAGTTTCAAAAACATCAACGGTTTCTTTCTTTTCAAAATTTTCAACATGGTACACAAAAATTCTTGGCAAGTATAAAAGTCCTGCCATCCAAGAAATTACTGCTATTAAATGAATTGCTTTAAATAACAAATACGTGTTCATTTTATATCTTTCTTTTTCATAATCCTAAACAAGGACATTTGGCATGTTTGTTGGGACACATTATTGATGAAACAAAATTGTCTTTTGTTTTAGTTTTTAGAACTAACTCTTCTAGTCCTCTTATAAAATTTTCTTCAACACCCAATGCTGGCACTCTTTTGTAAAAGCTACAATCATTTTTTTCAGCTAATTTTTTATATTCGATATCCAATTCTACCAATGTTTCCGAATGTTCTGAAACAAACGCTACAGGAACTATAACAATTCCTTTTTTTTCTTTGGAGTATTTAATGATAATTTCATCTGTAGACGGACCAATCCATTTGAGTGGACCTACCCTACTTTGATAGCTCAACACATGATCTAAATTTTCATTTTTTATTTTTGACATTATTTCTTTTACGGTTTCCTCAACCTGCCATTGATAAGGATCACCTTTTTTTATTTTGTTTTCTGGCAATCCATGCGCTGAGAAGATTAGTTTAAAATCTTTATTTTTAACTTCTTCTATAGTTTTTTTTATTAACAAAACATGAGATTCTATAAAATAATTTTCTGTTGGATAACAACAAATAGTTTTAGTTTTTATATTATAATTTTCTTTTTTACATAACTCCTTCCACTCATTAATGGAAGATCCAGAAGTTGTTGCTGAGTACTGTGGGTAGAGAGGCAATAATATTATTTCATCTGGATTGTATTTTTTTACTTGGCCTATCACCTCAGAGGCTCTTGGGTGCCAACATCTCATAACAACAAAACACTTGTAATTTCCTTTTTTTAGTAAATTCCTTTCTAAACTTTTTGCCTGTTCATTTGTCAATTCAAGAATTGGGGATTTGTTTCCAATTTCCTTATAAATATTTTTTGCAATTGGCGCTCTTTTTTTTGAAATAAATTTTGCTAATGGATATCTAAAAATTGATGGAATACTAATTATTTCAGGATCATTAAATAAATTAAAAAGAAATGGCTCAACACTTTCTAATTTATCGGGTCCTCCTAGATTAAATAAAACAACTGCTTTTTTCATCTTAGCTTTTGTTTCTAATTATTTGGATTAAGTATTCAATTGTTTCGGGTTTTGTTTCTGGTAAAACGCCATGTCCCAAATTAAACACATAGGGATAATCCGAAAAAATCTTAATATAGTTTTCTGTATTTCTTTTAATATTATCTTTGTCTGTAAGTAATATTTTGGGATCAAGGCCCCCTTGGATTGGTGTTCCTTTAAGTTTTTCTTTTATCCATTTCGGATCAATTTCATAATCTATGCTAATACAATTTGGTTTAACCGTTGAATTGAAATTAACATAATTTTTTCCAATTCCTTTGGGAAAACAAATTACCGGTATATTTAAAGATTTTATATGATCTACTATTTTAAGAGTTGGAGCGTAACAATAATTTTGTAGTTCTTTCTCGGGCAACAAACCTGCCCAAGAGTCAAAAATTTGAATTATGTTTGCTCCTGCTTCTATTTGTTTTTCAACGTGCAAACATATTGTTGTCTCGATTTTTTTCAACAATTTGTTAATCAAAGATTTATCTTTATTAATTTTATCAAAACTAAAATTTTTTTTCGGAGACTGTTTGTTAAGCATATAAACAAGCAAGGTCCAGGGAGCGCCCACAAATCCAATTAAGTTTTTTTCTTTTATTTCTTTTTTAACTTGTTTTATTCCGTTATAAACCGGAGTTATTTTGTTAATAAAATCTTCAGAGCCTACACCAAGTATTTTGTCTGGGTCTAGGTTTCCTAACTCTGGCCCATAGCCTTTTTTAAATTCCACTTTTTGTCCCAAACCATAAGGTATCATTAAAATATCAGAAAATATTATTGCTGCATCAAGATCAAATCTTTTCAAAGGCTGTATAGTAATATCTTTTACTAAATTACTATTTAAACAAAGTTTTATAAAATTTGGATTTTTTTTTCTTATTTCTTGAAACTCAGGTAAATATCTACCAGCTTGTCTCATAAACCAAACTGGAATTCCAGAAGATTTTTTATGAGTTATACAGTCTATAAGTCTGTTCATAATAATTAATAATATAGATATAAAATATATTTTATGTAATAGGTCATGTTGATTAGTAAAACAGTGATATTTCCTATTTTATTTACATATGCGGTGAGTTAAATATGGGTCTATAGTTGATTTTTTACACATTATAAACAATGTTAATTATCAGATGTTAAATTGTTAACATTAGATTAATTGTTAGGAACTTGTTAAGTAGTGTTATTAAAAAAATGGTTTTTTAAATTACTGTTAATATTAACTAATTATACTAATATTATCCACAGAACTTAATGAATAACAAATATCAAATATTTCTTATTTCCGATTCAACTGGTGAGACCCTGGACAGGATATTTTTGGCACTTCAATCACAATTCACTAATTTTAATTATGATAAAAAAGAATTTGTTTTTATAAGAACCGAGCAACAAATAGAAAAAATCATTAAAGAGTGTAAAGAAAAACAAAACCCCATTGTTTTGTACACAATAGTTGATACTCAGCTAGCTAAATATTTGGGTGCTCAAAGTTTAAAAAATAATATTCCATGTTTTGGAGTATTAGGAAATTTAATTCTAAGTTTTTCAAAATTACTTAATCAAAAAGCAACTCATAAGCCCAGCGCACAACACGTTTTGGATGAAGATTATTATAAAAGAATAGAGGCAATTCAATTTACAATGACCCATGATGATGGAAAAAAAAATGAAGATATAAATAAGGCAGATATAATCTTATTAGGAGTTAGCAGAACAAGCAAAACTCCAACCTCTATATATTTAGCAAATAGAGGATTTAAAACATTAAATATACCATTAGTATTAGAGCAAAAAATTCCAGAACTTTTAGAAAAAGAGAGTGAAAAATTTTGCGTTATAGGAATGTTTGCTGATCCCGTGAGGCTTTCGGAAATTAGAAAAATTAGAGCTAATACCAACCAAAATATTGATTTAAATTTATATACTAATGTGGAAAGAATAAAAGAAGAAGTCGAAACTTCAAAAAAAATGTTTAAAAAATTTAACTGGCCGACAGTAGATGTAACTCGTAGATCTGTTGAAGAAACGGCTGCTTCTATTATAAAAATTTATGAAATTAAAAAAAATAAATGAAGATAGTATTAGCATCAAAGAGTGGGGTCAGAAAAAAAATTTTAGAAAATCATAGAATTAATTGCAGTGTTGTACCTGCAAACATAGATGAAGATCAGGTCAAGGAATCGATGATTAGTGAGAAGGCTACGCCAGAATTAGTTTCAAAAAATCTGGCAGAATTAAAGGCAAACAAAATAAGTTCAAAAAAACCTGATGAGCTTGTTTTAGGCGCGGACAGCGTTATTGATTTAGAAGGCAAGTTAATTTCAAAACCGAAAACCAGAGAAGAAGCTGTTGAGATATTAAAAAAACTAAACGGCAAAAAGCACCAACTAATTAGCTCTGTCTGTATTTCCAAGAATGGATCCATGATATGGAATCATACAGATGCTTCAACCCTGACAATGAAAAAACTTAATTTGGACGAAATTAAATCATATCTAGGCAAGATAAAAGATGAAGTATTATATGCTTACGGCGTTTATCAAATTGAAGCTGACGGAAGATCTTTATTTTCAAAAATCGAAGGAGACGAAGATACAATTATGGGCTTGCCAGTTAAACAAATAAAAGAATATTTAAATCAACTGAAATGAAAAAATATTTAGTTATAGGAAATCCAATCAAACATTCTCTGTCACCGAAATTGCATAATTATTGGATTAAAGAAAACAATATTGATGCTGTTTATGAAAAAAAACAACTTAAAGAAAGTGATGTTAAAGAAATAATTTCAGAAATTAAAAATGGTAAAATTGAAGGTATCAATGTTACTGTTCCATTTAAAAAATTAGTTATACCTTTTTTAGATGAAATCACAGCTCTTGTTAAAGAAACTCAATCTGTAAATACAATTTATAAAAAGGCAGGCAAAACTATTGGAGACAACACAGATGCCGGTGGATTTAAACATGCATTGGAGCACATAAAATATAATGTTAAAGGAAAAAAAATTTTTATTTTAGGTGCAGGAGGTGTTACTCCTTCAATTATTTCGGCTTTAAAAAAAATGGGTTCTTCTGAAATTATTTTAAGCAACAGAACCAAAGAAAAAGCAGAAAATTTGAAAAAAATATATTCGGATTTGAAAGTAATAAATTGGGGGGATATTTCAGATTTTGATATGATAATTAACGCTACAAGCCTGGGCCTTAAGGAAGACGACGAAATAAAACTAAATTATTCCGATATAGGTCCTAATAAACTTTTTTACGATGTAATTTATAATCCAAGAAGAACAAAATTTCTTTTAAAAGCAAAAGAATTTTCAAATCAAATTGAAAATGGCAAACATATGTTTGCTTATCAAGCTCAACTAGCTTTTGAGATTTGGCATGGAATTAAACCAAAAATAGATAAAAAAGTTCTGAAATTATTAGAGAATGATTAAAATAGGAATTACGGGTTCTTTAGCATCAGGAAAATCAACGGTAGCGAAATTAATATCTCGCAATAGATATCCTATTTTTAGTGCTGATAAAACGGTAAAAGCTCTTTATAAAAAAAGAATTTTTATAGTTAAGGCTAAAAACAAATTTAATTTTAAAAATACAAAAAATTTAAAAAAAAAAGTTATAAATCTCATAAAAAAAGATAAAAAAATACTTAAAGAATTGGAGTTAATTATTCATCCTTTAGTGAGAAAAGAAATGAGAGCTTTTATGAGACCAAAAAAAAATATTAAAATTAAAATTTTTGAAATTCCACTTTTAATTGAAAGCAAACTTACAAAATATTTTGATATTATTATTTTTGTTGGTGCTAAAAAAAATATTAGGTTAAAAAGATATGTTGCTGCAGGAGGAGACAAAAAGATATTCACAATTTTGGAAAAAAGACAAAATAAACCAAGCAAAAAGATGAAAATTAGTGATCATGTCATTTATAATAACCAATCTATAAAAAATTTAAAAAAAAAAATTAAACTTTTAATGAACAAATATGTATGAATGAAATATTTTTAGATACAGAGACAACAGGCCTATCAGTTAGAGATGGAGATAGAATAGTAGAAATTGCCTGCATTGAAACAAAAAACTTAATACCAACAAAAAAGGTTTTTCATAAATTTATTAATCCACAAAAAAAAATATCGCAAGAAGCTTTTAAAATACATGGTTTTTCTGATGATTTTTTAAAAGACAAGAAAAAGTTCGAAGATGTTGCGGATGAATTATTGGAATTCATTGAAGGAAAGAAATTAATTATACACAACGCACCTTTTGATATTGGTTTTTTAAATAATGAATTGAAAAAAGCTAATAAAAATATTTTAAATGAAAAAGAAGTAGTGGATACACTTAGTATTGCTAGATCGAAATATCCCTCTTCTTCAAATTCTTTGGATAATTTATGTAAAAGATTTAATATTGATTTGTCTAGACGTACAAAACACAATGCTCTTTTGGATTGTGAACTTTTAAGAGAGGTTTATATAAATCTAGTAGGAGAAAAAGAACCATCTTTAATTTTTAAAGAAAACGATATTTCGATAGACAATTCAAATAACCATTCAAAAATTGATAAGAATAGAGAAAAAATTATCATCAAACCAACAGCGGAAGAGCTAAAAAAACATGGTGATTTTTTGAAATCAGAATTAAAGAAAAACTTCTTCTAAACTTTTCTACTTTGGTAGAGTTTTTCAAAATCAACTTCTTTTTCCAAATTAACATTTTTAAACCCAGATTTTTCAAATAAATAAAATAATGTACTTCTAATTTCAGGATAAACTGTTTTTGGAACTTCAATAAGAATAATTTTTTCTAAATCTTCCTTTTCAAGTTTTTTTTCAAAATTTACAAGAGAAGAAAAACAAATTGAGATTGGGGAAAACTTTTTATCTTTTTTTGATAAAAGATACAAAGTTGTATCAACTTCAATTACATTATCATTTATTTTTTGACTTTTTATATCAAAATTAACTGCAAAATCTTTTATATTTTTTTCTAAAAGAAAATAAGATTTGGCTCCTGGAATTTCAAATGATAAATCTTTTATATATTTTGTAACAATTTTATATGTCATCTTTATTATTTTTTTTTTCTACTATTTCACCCTCAATATAATTTTCTGATTTTGTTTTTACAGTATTTTGTTTTTTAATAAAGGATTTTACTATTATTTTTCGTGTCCAAGGCATAAGCAATAAAAATCCAATAGTATCTGTAACGAACCCAGGAAGTATTAACAAGCAAGCCGCTAAAGCTATAGATGCTCCAGAAATAATTTCAAATAACGGAATTTCGTTTTTATATAAACTGTATATTCCAGATCTTAATGTACTTAATCCCTGCACCTTAGCAAAATAGACACCTATAATTGCAGTCAAAAAAATTAAAAAAATGGTGTATAACGCACCAATATTCTCACCAATTTTGATCATTACAAATATTTCCAATGCAGGAATACCAATTAAAAATAATAATATTGTGTTCATTTGCCGGTTTTCAAATTATATTAATAATGTATATTTATCAAATAATGAGTAATAGTTTTGGATACCTAGACATTATACTTCTTGCAATGATTGCTGGTTTTATAATCTTGAGATTAAGAAATATCCTTGGAAGAAAAACTGGCCATGAGGATAAGGTCTATAGTGGTTTTTCTGATAAGAAGTTTGATGAGTTTAAAGAAAAAATAAAATCTCAAACAAAAAAAACACAAACCGAATTTGATGTTGAGCAAAAAAAACAATTTCTTAAGGGAGCAGAAATAGCTTACGAGACTATTATTAATTCTTTTGCCAAAGGTGATAAAAAAAGCTTAAAAGATTTGTTGACGAAAGAAATGAGAGAAAATTTCGAGTCTGCTATAGAGGAAAGAAATTCAAAGAATATTAAATCAGAATTAACATTTATCGGAATTAAATCTTCAGTTATTGAAAAATTTGAAAAAACTGCAACTGCTCTTTTTTTTACGGTTAAATTTGTTAGCGAAATAATATCTGTTAAAAAAGATAAAGATAACAAAGTTATCGAAGGCGATCCAAACAAAATAAAAACTGTTATTGATCGTTGGAAATTTACTCGTAAAACTTCAAGCATGAATCCCAACTGGTATCTCACAGAAATCAAAAATAGTTGAGTAATAAAAAAAAAGTATCAGGAAAAGACAAGAAGGATTGGGAAGATTTTCTAAAAGATCCATCAAATATTTCTGATAAAGAAAAGGGTTTAACAGAAAAAATCCATCCATCTCGCTATAAGTTTGACCTACATGGTTATTCTATCGAAGATGCAAATAAAAAAGTTAAGGAAATTATAGAAGATTGTTATTCGAAAGGTTTTTCAGAAATTTTAATTATAACAGGCAAAGGATACCATTCGAAAGTCGATGAAAACGTCTATGTTTCAAAGAATTACAGTATTTTAAAAGGCGCTGTACCTGATTTTATAAAAAATAATTCAGATTTAATGTCAAAAATTATTAAAATTCAAGAAGCGGAAAAAAAAATGGGAGGCAAGGGGGCTCTTTTAATAAAATTAAAGAATAAATTTTGATAAATCTGTATCTTTTACTAAATCGCCTAAATTTTTCTTAACATAATTTTTGTCAATTTTTATTTTTTGTCCCGCTTTATCTGAAGCAGTAAAACTTACTTCATCTAAAACTTTTTCTATAATGGTATGTAGTCTTCTAGCTCCGATATTCTCTACCGTAGAGTTTATCTCAGTAGAAAGTTTCGCTAGCATATCAATACCGTCATCAGAAAAATCTAAATCGACGTCCTCAGTTTTAAGCAATGCTTTGTATTGTTTTATTAAGCTATTGTCGGGTTCTTTAAGTATTCTTTTAAAGTCTTCCTCGGTAAGTGCACTTAATTCTACCCTGATAGGCAAACGTCCCTGCAATTCAGGAAGTAAATCTGATGGCTTTGCTAATTGGAAAGCCCCCGAGGCAATGAATAAAATATGATCTGTTTTTACAGGACCATATTTTGTATTTACAGTTGTTCCTTCTATTAATGGAAGTAAATCTCTCTGGACTCCTTCTCTAGAGACATCCCCACCAACTCTATCACCTCTTGCTGAAACTTTATCTATTTCATCTAAAAATACTATTCCATTATTTTCTGTGGAATCTTTTGCTTCTTTAATAATTTTGTCCTGCTCAATCATTTTATCCGACTCTTGGGCTATTAAAATTTCGTGAGATTCTTTAACAGTCATTTTCTTTTTCTTACCTTTAGGACCTGCAGATTTTCCTAATATTTCACCAATATTAACCATGCCAATATTTGCTCCCGGCATTCCCGGTATTTCAAAGCTAGGCATTCCAGACGAAGCTTCATTAACTTCAATTTCAATTTCATTTTTATCTAAATCTCCCGAACGTAATCTTTTTCTAAAACTTTCTCTTGTTGCTAAACTTGCTTTTTTTCCTACAAGAGCATCTAAAACTTTTTCTTCAGCAGCCAATTGAGCTTTTGCATAAACCTCTTTTCTCTTTTTCTCTTTTTCCATGGCAATTGCAATTTCAATTAGGTCTCTTATAATTTGTTCTACATCTCTTCCAACATAACCAACCTCAGTAAATCTTGTTGCTTCTACCTTTATGAATGGCGCTTGTGCTAATTTTGATAGTCTTCTGGAAATTTCAGTTTTTCCAACTCCAGTAGGTCCAATCATTAATATGTTTTTTGGCAAAACCTCATCTTTCATGTCATCTGAAAGCGCCTGTCTTCTCCATCTATTTCTTAGAGCAACAGCAACAGCTCTTTTAGCTTGATGCTGTCCGATAACATATCTATCTAATTCTGAAACTATTTCTCTGGGGGACAAAGCACTAACTTTAGAGCTACTTTTTTTTGTAGTATCTTTGACAATTTTAAGATTTGGAAATTTTTGAACCATCTATTTAAACTTTTTCCATTGTAACATTGTTATTTGTAAATACGCAGATTTGAGAAGCAACCTCTAAAGATTTTTTTGCAATTTCTTCTGCAGACATATTTGTATTTATTAAAACTTTAGCTGCAGCAAGTGCATAATTCCCACCAGAGCCTATACCAATTATACCGTCCTCAGGCTCCAACACATCTCCAGTTCCAGAAATAATAAAACTTTTTTCTTTATCTGCAACGGCCATTAAAGCTTCTAGTCTTCTAAGATATTTATCTGTTCGCCAATCTTTGGCTAGTTCTACAGCTGCTCTTGTTAAATTTCCTGCATGTTTTTCTAATTTGGCCTCTAATCTTTCAAAAAGAGTCAAAGCATCTGCTGTTGATCCAGCAAAGCCAGCAATCACATTTCTTTTCTCAATCTTTCTAACTTTTTTGGCTTTGCTTTTAAGGACTGTATTACCAAAGCTTACTTGTCCGTCGCCTGCAACAATAGTATCTTTTCCCTTTCTTATCAGGACAATTGTTGTTCCATGCCAATTTTGGTTTGTATTCATATATATTCTATGTGGAGATTTAATTTGAATCTTCAAGGTCTCGGTCTCATTTATTGCCAAATAGTAGATTTAACTATATATCTTTAAATAAATTTCATAATTTATGAGCAGAAAAGCCAAGATTTTAAGAAAAACCAAGGAGACCAATATTTCCGTTGAAGTGAATTTAGACGGAA
This sequence comes from uncultured Pelagibacteraceae bacterium, assembly GCA_902554135.1. The sequence continues at coordinate 20,410 of CACDNJ010000004.1, forward strand.
AGGGCAAATATAAGATCAAGACCAAAATAGGTTTTTTGGATCATATGTTAGAGCAACTTTCAAAGCATTCATTGATAGACATGAAGATTAGTGCAAAAGGAGATACGCATATAGACTTACACCACACTACCGAGGACACAGGAATTGCCATAGGTGAGGCTATAAAAAAAGCTGCAGGAAATCTCAAAGGAATCAAGAGATATGCTACTACCCACATTCCAATGGACGAAACATTAACTCGTGTTTCTTTGGATATATCAAACAGACCATACTTAATATGGAATGTAGATCTTAAAGTTGAAAAACTTGGTGAAATGGATACCGAACTTTTTAAAGAATGGTTTCAAGCCTTTTCACAGTCCGCAGGTATTACTTTACATGTAGAAAATATTTATGGAGATAACAGTCACCACAAAATTGAATCTTGTTTTAAAGCTCTTGCAAGATCTCTAAAAAAAGCTTTTGAAATTGACAAAAGAATAAAGACATCGATTCCATCTACAAAAGGAAAAATTTAATACCAAATGTTAGCGACGGTTAATGAAAATATTTCCATCTATTGACTTGAAAAATGGAAAATGTGTGAGGCTCACCAAAGGAGAGTTTAAGAGCCAAAAAATATATAACGAAAATCCAATTGATCAAGCGGAAATTTTTAATCAAGCTGGATTTAAATATTTACATATAGTTGATCTAGATGGAGCCCTAGAAGGAAACTTAGCTCATTTTACTATAATTAAAGAGATAGCTAAGAAATTTAATTTCAAAATAGAAGTTGGTGGAGGAATAAGAAACGAACGGAGTATTTCAAAATTAATAGATATAGGCACGGACAAGATAATATTAGGAACGGCTGCAGTAAAAAATAAAAATTTTTTGGAGTCGAGTTGTAAAAAATATCCCAAAAATATTGCTCTAGCTCTGGATGTAAGAAATAATAATATTGCCACTTCTGGATGGAAGGATCAATCAAAAATAAATGTTATTGATTTTTTAAATTCAGTCAAAAATTTTGGAATATCCAGATTGATTTATACTGATATTGATAAAGATGGAACCAATACAGGGCCGAATTTAAAAGATAGTTATATGATATCTGAAAAGTTTAATATACCTTTAGTAATTTCAGGAGGCATTAGTTCTATTAATGATATTAATCAAATTATAAATGATAATAAAAAAATCGAGGGGATCATTGTAGGTAAAGCAATATATGAGAATAGAATAAATTTAGGGGAACTTAGTAAAATTTAATAATGTTAAAAAATAGAATAATACCTTGTTTAGATGTAAAAAATGGAAGAGTGGTAAAGGGTATAAATTTTATAGATCTTAAAGATGCAGGTGATCCTGTCGAACAAGCAGCATTTTATGATAAGAGTGGGGCAGATGAAATATGTTTTCTTGATATAACAGCAAGTAACGAAAACAGAAATACGATTGTAGACGTAGTTAAAAAAACCGCAGAACAATGTTTCGTTCCTCTTACTGTGGGTGGTGGAATTAAAACAACAGATAATATAAGCAATTTGCTATCAGCAGGAGCAGATAAAATTTCAATTAACACTGCAGCTGTTAAAGATATTAATTTTGTAAAAGAGGCATCAAAAAAATTCGGAACACAATGTATTGTTGTTGCTGTTGATGCCAAAAAAGTTTCAAATGGTAAATGGGAAATATTTACTCACGGCGGAAGGGAAAAAACAGGTATTGATGCAATTGAATTTTCAAAAAAAGCAGAAGCCAATGGTGCAGGAGAAATTCTTTTAACTTCTATGGATAAAGACGGAACAAAAAACGGTTACGATTTGGATTTACTTAGTATAATAACTAGGTCAGTTAGAATTCCAGTCATAGCTTCTGGTGGAGCAGGCAATTTAGGTCATTTATATGAAGCTATAAAAACTGGAGGAGCCAGTGCAGTTCTGGCTGCATCCATATTTCACTATGGTGAATTTACAATCAAAGAGGCAAAAGAATATTTAAAATCAAAAAATGTTTCGGTAAGATTATAACAAATGTTTAAAACTTTAGAAGAATTAATAACTGTTATACGTAAACGAAAAGTATCTTCGTCTAACGATTCCTATACCAGTAAATTACTAAATGATAAAAAATTAAGCATCAATAAAGTCAAAGAAGAAATAGGAGAACTTATTGATGCCATCGAGAAAGATAGTAATAAAGTTCATGAAGCAGCAGATGTTTTGTATCATTTGATGGTGCTTTTGGAATCAAACGGTATTAAAATTGAGGACGTAATGAAAGAATTAAAAAAAAGACAAAAGAAATAAAATAACAAAATGTCATACGATAAAAACAATATTTTTGCTAAAATTCTAAGAGGAGAGATACCTTGTAAGAAGATTTACGAAAATGACTTTGTTCTTTCTTTTCATGATATTAGTCCTCAAAAAAAAATACATGCTTTGGTAATACCCAAAGGGGAATATATAGATTTGGATGACTTCCTTAAAAAGGCTAAAGAAAAAGAAATTACAGAGTTTTTTAAAGCCATATCTCATGTTGCTAAAATTCTAAAAATCTCAAATATCGAAGGGGGTTACAGAACGTTGAGTAATATATCAACTAATGGCGGACAAGAAGTGCCACATTTACATTTTCATATTTTTGGTGGAGAAAAAATCGGAAAAATGGTTTCCTAAGATAAAAAAGTTTATTGATTTCCTTCTGGTATAGAAAAGAAAGTTTTTTTAATTTCTATGTTTTTTGACTGATTACTCATTTCAAAAACAGTTATGTTGTTATTAATATCAATTAACTTCCATCCAACTAAATCATAGTTTTTGTTATTAAAATAAAATATTATTTGACCTTTATTTTCATCCAAGTATTCAATTTCAGAAAAACCATCATTTATTTGCATTTTTCCTTTCATAATTACTTCAGAAAATTTTTCTCTATTTAAAATCTGAATAAAATAAGATTTTGATAGGGGATAACGATAAATTTTATTGTATCTCTTATGATAAATAACCAAAATTCTCTTATTTATAATTAGTTCTTTTTGATTTTTGTCTTCATATAAACATTTCAAAAAATGAGGTCTTTTTAAGTAACAGATTCCTATTTCTTTTTTATCAAAAGCTTTTTGAGCAAAATCAAATTTTAATGTTTCCACACTGTTTAGATTTTTTACTATTTCTATTTTGTTATTTGCTTGTGAATTAGAATAGCTCAGAAAGAAGAATAAAATATTCAGAATTAGTATGAATTTTTTTTTAAGCAAAAATTATAAAACCTCTCGTTTGCCAACGTGATTTGCTTTACTTACTATTCCATTGTCTTCCATTTGATCAATTATTCTTGCAGCTCGGTTATAACCTATCTGAAGTTTTCTTTGTAAAAAGCTCGTTGATGCCTTTTTTTCAGTCTTAACAATTTTAAGTGCCATTTCATATAATTCATCTTTCTCTTCATCAGATAAACTTTCTGTTTTTTCACCATTACGGCTTATAGTGATTTCTTCAATATAATCAGGGTTTCCTTGAGATCTTAAAAAACTATTAACTTTTTCTATTTCGCCTTCAGATACATAGGGTCCATGTATTCGAAATATTTTATTTGCAGATGACATGAACAACATATCTCCTTTACCCAAAAGTTGTTCAGCTCCCTGTTCTCCCAAAACTGTTTTACTGTCAATTTTTGAACTAACTTGAAAAGATATTCTTGTTGGAAAATTAGCTTTAATAGTTCCAGTTATTACATCAACACTAGGTCTTTGAGTAGCCATAATGATGTGTATTCCTGCAGCTCTAGCCATGGCAGATAATTTTTGGACATAACCTTCTATTTCCTTTCCAGAAACCAGCATCAGGTCTGACATTTCATCAACCACTACTACTATGTAAGGCATTTTTAATTTATGTTTTTCATTATATCCGTCGATATTTCTTACTCCTTCAGAACTCATTAGCCTGTATCTACTTTCCATTTCTCTTACGGTCCAACTTAATGCAGAAGTGGCTTTTTTTGCATCGGTGATAACTGAAGTTAATAAATTAGGTATACCTTCATAAGAGGATAGTTCTAACATTTTTGGATCAATCAAAATAAATTTACAAGTATCCGGACCATGTTTGTAAAGCAAAGACATTATAATACTGTTTATACAAACAGATTTTCCAGAACCAGTTGTTCCAGCAACTAAAAGGTGTGGCATTGATGTAAGATCAACTGTTATTGGAATTCCAGATATACTTTTTCCAAGAGCAATTGGAAGTTTTGTATCTTTTTTATTAAAACTATCGGATGAAATAATTTCTGTAAGAAATACATCATCTCTTTTTGAATTTGGTATTTCTATTCCTACAGTATTTTTTCCAGGTATAACAGATACTCTTGCAGATACCGAACTAGTATGTCTTGCTATATCATCTGATAAACTAATAATTTTTGAAACTTTAACACCAGGTGCTGGTTCAAATTCATATAGACTTACGACAGGTCCGTTGCTAATTTTTTTTATTTTTCCTTTAACACCAAAGTCCAACAATATTTTTTCAAGGAAATCTGAGCTAATATTTTTTTGTATAGATTTTTTTATAGCTAGATTTTTATTTTTTTCCAATAGAGACAGAGGAGGTAGTTTATATTTATTTGACTTATTGCTTTCAAAACTTTTGAAAGAAAAAGACTGCTGTTTTGTTTCGCTCAAATCTTGATTTTCTTGAGTTAATTCTTGAATTTCGTTTTTTAAATTTATTTCTTTTTCATCACTTTTACTAAAAATTTTCTTAAAGAAATAAGCAAGTAGTTTTTTTAAATTTATTGATGATCCAAGAATAAAAAAACAAATAGCTATAAATAAAAAACCTAAACTAAAGAAATTATTTTCGATAATTGGAAAAAAATTATAAATAAAATTAAAGCTTTTTTCCCCCACAAACCCCGAGTTTCCATTATCAATCAACCAGAAAGAATTATTGTAACTTGAATAAATAAACAAACACCCAAAGAATATGTATGTAACTATATAGAAGCATCTGCTCAGTATGTTGGGAATTTTTTTACTGATTATAAGATTTATACCCCATGAAAATATACTTATTCCTATTAAAAAAGATATCAAACCAAAACTTTGTAAAAAGAGATCTGCTATTGCATTTGAATAATAATAAAAAATACTAGGAGCATCAGAATTATCTGCTTTATAAATTAAAGTTGAGTTTTCCGCTGAATAATTAACTAACGCGAAAATATACAAGAAAAAAAATGTTATCAAAATTAGTCCAAAAAACTCAATAAGACGTCTTTTGATAAAGTCAGCAATATTACCAAATAAACCACTATTTAATTGCATTTTCCGAATCACCTAGTTTACTTTGTATCATTTATACAAAATTGATAAAGTTTATAAAAATATGAAAAAACAAAAAATTTGCATAATAGGAGATGGTTTGGCAGGTTTAACTACTGCTTTAGTCTTAAGCAAATTGGACGTTGAGATTGATTTTATATTTAAAAACAAAAAAGTTAAAAAATTTACAGATTGTAGAACCACAGCTATTTCTGAGAGCAATTATTCCTTTTTATCGAATTACTTGAACTATAGTGATTTAAAAATATTTTATTCTTGTAAGAATATAAATTTATATCATGAAAAATCGAGTCAATACTATCACTTCATGAATTTTACAGATGAAGGAAAATATTTACTTCATATTGTCGAGAATCAAAAATTGAAAAAAATATTTTTTAAAAATATACAAAGACAAAAAAATATAAAAATTATTAATGGAGAAGTAATAAAAATTGATGTTGAGAAGTCAACTATTTCTATAAAAAATAAAAATTTACATTATGATTTGATAGTGCTCTGTCTAGGCAGACAATCTAATATAGTCTCACAATTTGTTGGAAAAAGGTTTATAGAAGATGATGTAAAAGAAATTTCTTTTACCTCTTTGGTTAAACACAACTCTAATATTTCTGATCCAAAACAGTATTTTCTAAAAGAAGGACCCTTGGCTATTCTGCCCGTAAATAAAAATATGTTTTCTTTTGTTTGGAGCATGAATAAGGATTATAGAAAACAGAATATTGAAAAAATAAAAAAATTAATTCACTTAAAATTGGGAAGTATACTAGGCTCAAAAACAAAAATAACTTTAGATAATCCAATAGCGTTTCCAATCTCTTTAAAGTTTAGTGTTAATTTTGTTAAAAAAAATTCATTAGTTTTGGGAGACAGTTCATATAACGTACACCCAATTGCGGGACAGGGGTTTAATTTAATTTTAAGAGATATAAAAAAACTCTATGAATATATTAGAGAACATCAATCTTTGGGCTTACAGATAAAAGATTCTACGATTCTTGAAAAATTTGTTCGTTCAAGAAAACCTGAAAACTTGTTGTTTGGATTAGGAATAAATTTTACTAATAAATTTTTCAGACACAATCAAACCACCTCTTTACTTAAGGAAATGATTTTAAAAGATATTAATAGATTTGAATTTTTAAAAAAATTAAGTTTAAAAATATCCGATAGGGGTATTTTTCAGTAAACTAATGACAAAAATTACAATTTTGATTCCGTGTTATAATGAGGCAAAAACTATAGAAAAGATAGTTTCAAAAGTAATTGAATCCGAAGTCTCCGAAAAAGAAATTATTATTGTTGATGACCATTCCAACGATGGAACAAAAGAATTATTGAAATCAAAAATAAGCCCATTGGTTGATAAGATTTTTTATCACGAAATGAATCTAGGTAAGGGAGCCTGTATTAGAACTGGAATAGAACATGTCACTGGTGAGATTGTTATAATTCAGGATGCAGATTTAGAGTATGATCCACGAGAATATTCCAAATTAATTAAGCCTATAAAAGATTTCAAAGCCGATGTTGTATATGGATCTAGATTTAAAGGTTCTGAAGGAAAAAGGGTTTTATATTTTTGGAACAGAGTGGCTAATTATTTTTTAACGGTTTTTTCTAATATATGTACGAACATTAATTTGTCAGATATGGAGACGGGTTTTAAATGTTTTAAAACATCAGCTATTAAAAGCATTAATATAGATGAAAATGGATTTGGTTTTGAACCAGAAGTTACTGCAAAGTTGGCGAAAAAAAAATATAGATTTTTCGAAGTTGGAATTACCTACCAGGGCAGAACTTATGAGGAAGGAAAAAAAATAAGGGCCATTGACGGTTTAAAAGCAGTTTTTTGTATAATAAAATATAATTTTTTTAAGCAATAAATATTTTTAACTATTTCTGAATTTTTATATTGTAAACAGCAAAGAATCCCAAGAGAAGAGTAAAAGTTTTTACAATTCTAAAAGAACTAGTTTCAAGTTGATGTACGTAGTCCAGTGGTGTTGAGAAATGAATTAACAGTATAATAGTTAAATAAGAAAAGAATATTAGTAAAGAATAGTAAAATAGTTTTTTATTAAAATTTACATAAAAAGAAATTAAAAATATAGCTAATGCTATGATAATTTTTTCATTAGAGAAGAAGAAATAGTGAAAAAAAAGTTCATAATTTTCTAAACTACTTATTCTTGATAGGACTTGATCTAAAAATTGTACATTTACGTAATCATTAGCAATATTATTTTTGTAACAAAATAATTTCCATAATAACATTGGTAGAAATGATACTGATAAAACGAGTATTTTTTTTATAAATTCTGAGTTTAACATTTTTCTTTCAAACAACTTGATTAATACAGTAGTTGTAAAAATAACTAGCAAAAGAGCCAAACCTTCATTTTTGATTAAAGCAAGAGATGCGCAGAAAAGAACTGTAAGTATATAAAAAATAGAATCTATTTTTTCATTATTTTTCTCAAAAAATATGTAATAAAAACAAAAAGCACAAGTTATAAAATAAACAGATACTATTCCATCTGCACCACCATTAAATAAATATTGTCCAATAAAAAAAATTAATACAGATAAGAAAATTATATATTTTTTATTATTTAGATAAGAAGAAAGAAATATTAGTGGTGGCAAATAAATAAATGTAAAAGCACTTTTGGGGAATACTTCGTGCCAATAGCCGACTAAAAATGCAAAAGAAGAAGAGAAAGCAGGGACTAACAATGGGTAATCGTTATGACTAAACCGAGCATAGTTGTCAGCAATGGAATAAATAGAGGCATCAAAAAATATTCTTTTTGCATGAAATAAATAAATACTTCTCAGATCCCAATTTATTGCAGGTTCTCCCAAACAAATAAGCAGGATAAGTAAAAAATATAATTTTAAAGGAAAATTATATTTAAAATATTTGAGATAAAAATATATAAAAACTATAAAAAAAATTACTAAATTTATTTTTAATATCTCAATTGGTAAGTTGATGCTTAAAAAGAGATAGCTATTAAATATTAAAATTAATAATGCCAGAGTTATTTTATTGTTAAAATTTTTTAATTCTATTAGCATTTTTTCAATTCAATAAATTTTCCTTTAAAAATATCTTCACAAGTATTTTTTTCTTCCAATAGGAAAAATGTGTATCCTTCTTCTGGATCCATTCTTACAGGATAATTGTATTCAATTACCCTCTGATAAAAATAACTATCCTTGTCCCCCAATTTTTGGCTTAGGTTAAATTTTTTTAATTTATATGATTGAATAATCTGTTTGCTTTCAATTACTGATTTTTCTAAAACCAGATTTATATGAGAGTCTTTTTTAAAAGGATTTTTTAAAATCTCAAAATTAAAGCCACTTCTTTTGCTATATAGATAATAAATCTGTAAAAGGCCAAATATAAAAAAAAAAATTAAAATTCTATTCTTTTTTAAAAGGGTCATCTTTTTTCAAATTGTATCAATCTTCTCTTTAGGTTGATACCTCCGTATGCAGAAAATCCAGTGAGCGATCCATCAGACCCTATAACTCTGTGACAAGGAATGACCAATATATGCTTGTTTTGACCACAAACTTTTCCTACATATCTGGGAGAAATCTTGAGTTTTTTAGCAATTTGACCATAGCTTTTTGTTTCACCTTTTTTAATTTTTTTTAATTCATTCCATATTTTCTTTTGCATAGGGTTCCCAACAGTTTTTATTGAAATTTTTATGTTATTTGTTTTCCCTTCAAAGTAAGCATTAATATTATTTTTAAGCTTTCTTAGATTGATCGATGATGAACCTTTTTTTTTAAGCCTTTTAAATTGAATAGAGGTTATTTTACCCCTTGTTTCGGTAGCTGAAATTCGACCAAACTTAGTATTAAAAGAAATGGTATTTTCCATATATTCTATGCTATGAAAAACTAGAAAAAAAACAAATGAATATATTTGCACTATCAACAGGAAGGGGTCCTTCGGGTATAGCTATTCTTAGATTGTCTGGGAAAGATAGTCTTCAAATTTCAAAACTAATAACAAAGAAAAATGACATCAAATCCAAGGAGGTTAATCTTTGTAAATTTTATGATCCTTCAAATGGTAAAATAATTGACGAGGGATTACTTTTGTGGTCACCTGGTCCCAATAGTTATACAGGAGAGGATTTAGCAGAATTTCACACTCACGGCAGCAATGCTGTAGTTAGTTCTTTTTTGAGGGTACTTGGAAATCAAGAAAATTGCAGACTAGCAGAACCTGGAGAGTTTACAAAACTCGCATTTCAAAATAACAAGATGGATCTGATAGAGGCTGAAAGTATAGGAGACCTTATACATGCTGAAACTGAGCTTCAAAGACAACAAGCCATAAAATTGATCCAAGGTAATGCATCAAATCACTATAATTCTTTAAGGGAAAAGTTAGTTAAATCCTTGTCTTATATTGAAGCAAAAATAGATTTCGCTGAGGATGATCTTCCAGAGAATGTCTTAAAAGAAGTTCAGGCTTCTATAAAGCAGGTTCATAAGGATATTAAACAAATTCTAGAGGACCAAAAAATCGGCGAGAAAATTAGAGATGGATTCAGAATATCTATTATCGGAGATGTAAATGCAGGAAAGTCTTCTTTATTAAATCTCCTTTCCAAAAGAGAAGCAGCCATAGTATCTGAGCAAGAAGGCACTACACGGGATGTTATAGAAACTTACCTTAATATTGATGGATACCCTGTCATTATGGCAGACACTGCGGGTATAAGAAAAGTCAAAAATAAGGTCGAAAAAGAGGGAATAAAAAGA
>CACDNJ010000005.1 GCA_902554135.1 uncultured Pelagibacteraceae bacterium
TTTTTTTAGGGGCGAATATTATGTTAAATAGAGGTTTAGACAAACAGGAATTATTAAGAATTGTTGATTCTGTAGCGAACGAAAAATCGATCGACAAAGAGCTTATATTAAGCTCTATGGAATCAGCTATTCAAAAGGCTGCCTATAGTAAATTTGGCTTTGATAATGAAATTGAAGCAACAATTGATAGAGATAAGGGAAGTATTAAAATTCAAAAAGTGCTTCAAGTTGTGGAGAAAGTAGAAGATTCCGCAAGAGAAATATCTTTAAAAGATGCAGGTTTGTTGGATAAAAAAAACAAAAATCTAAAAGTTGGAGACAAAATATATGAAGAATTACCGCAAGTTGATTTTGGAAGGATAGCAGCACAAAGTGCAAAGCAAGTTATATCTCAAAGAGTTAAAGAAGCTGAAAAGACCAGACAATATAATGACTTTATAGACAAGCAAGGACATATTTTAAGCGGAATAATAAAAAGATTGGAATATGGTAATGTTATAGTAGATCTAGGTAAGGCAGAAGGAATTGCCAGAAAAGAAGAATTAATTCAAAGAGAAATTTTAAAAAATGGAGATAGAGTAAAAGCTTATTGTTATGAAGTTAAAAGAGATAACAAAGGGCATCAGATATTTCTATCTCGTGCCCACCCTCAATTTTTGGCTAAATTATTTTTTCAAGAAGTTCCTGAGATTTACGAAGGTGTAATAGAAATAAAGGCTGTTTCAAGAGATCCCGGAAGTAGAGCTAAAATTTGTGTACATTCAAAAGATTCATCTTTGGATCCCGTTGGTGCATGCGTAGGTATGAGAGGTAGTAGAGTTCAAACTATAGTAAACGAACTTCATGGAGAAAAAATAGATATTATTAAATGGACAGAAGATTTACCAACTCTTGTTGCTGAATCCTTATCACCAGCAGAAATACAAAAAGTTTTAATAGATGAACAAAATAAAAGGATTGATGTGATTTTAACAGAAGAAAATTTAAGTAAAGCCATAGGAAGAAGAGGACAAAATGTTAGATTGGCATCAAAATTAATTAATTATGAAATAGATATTTTAACGGATAAAGAAGACTCAGAAAGAAGACAGGCTGAATTTAAAGAAAGAAGTCAAAATTTTATTAAAAATCTAGAGGTTGATGAAACCTTAGGTCAGCTTCTAGTGTCTGAAAATTTCCAAAGTATAGATGAAATTGCTCAGTCAAAAGTTGAAGATATTTCTAAAGTAGAGGGCATAGAAGATTCTACAGCAGAAGAATTAATTTCAAGAGCAAAAGAATATTTGGAGAAAGAAAAAGTTGAAATATCAAAAAAATTAAAAGAACTAGGGGTAGAAGATTCCTTAATCAATTTAAAAGGAATGACACAAGGTATGCTGGTAGTTTTAGGAGAACAAAATATAAAAAAATTAAAAGACTTTGCCGAACTATCATCCGATGAATTAATTGGTGGAATGGATGAAATTAAAGGCAAACGTATAAAAATAAATGGCTATTTAGAAGACTTTGCACTGACAAGAGAAGAAGCAGATAATTTGATAATGGATGCCAGAAAGATTGTATTTAAAGATTAATATGGAAAAAAATAAAAATAAGAAAAAAACACTAACAATTTCAACCTCTTTTAACAAAAAGAAGGTAAGCCAACCTTCTTTTCAAAAACCTGAAAAGAAAGCTTTTTTTCCAGATAGAAAGAAGAGCGGCAAGCCTATTGCCAAGAATAGAAATTTTTTTAATCAACCTTCTAATAATAAGAGCGGTTTAAATAGAAAGAATTTTGCTAGAAAATTTGCTGAACAACAAGCCACAAAAAGATTCATTCATCCTGAAGAAAAAAAGTTTGATAAAAATAAAACAAAAAATTTGAAACCAGATAGTGTTAGAAGAGAACACAAATTAACTATTTCCCGAGCAATGAATGTTGAGGAATTTGATATAAAACAAAGAAGTTTAGCGTCAGTAAAAAGAGCTAGATTAAAAGAGAAAAAAAATTTAAAAAAAGAAGATGAAACGAAAAAAGAGTTTAAAAAAGTTATAAGAGACGTAAAGATTCCAAATCAAATTACAATACAAGAATTATCTAATAGAATGGCTGAGCAGTCTAGCAGCGTAATAAAATTTCTTTTAAATATGGGAGTTAAGGCTACAATTAATCACTCTATTGATAAGGATACATCAGAATATATCGTTAAGGAATTTGGTCATAATGCGGTGATAGAGCAAACTCCTACAGTGAGTTTGGAGAAAAAAGAAGACTCGAATGAATCAAATCTTGAACCAAGACCACCGATTGTCACAATAATGGGTCACGTTGATCATGGTAAGACCTCCTTATTAGATGCTTTGAGAAGTACAAATGTTGTTTCAGGCGAACATGGAGGAATCACACAGCACATAGGCGCTTATCAAGTTTATAGTGATGATAAGAAATTGATTACATTTATAGATACGCCTGGCCATGCTGCATTTACAGAAATGAGAGCAAGAGGATCAAAAATAACCGATATAGTAATTTTAGTAATAGCGGCAGATGATGGTGTTAAACCACAAACAGTTGAAGCGATACAACATGCAAAGGCAGCGAAAGTACCTATAATAGTTGCTATTAATAAATCTGATTTGCCTAACTCTAAAATAGGAAAAATAAAAGATGAACTAATGAGATATGAATTAGTAGCAGAAAGTTTAGGTGGTGAAACACTGTTTGTAGAAGTTTCAGCTAAAAATAAAACTAATTTAGATAAATTAAAAGAAAGTATTCTTCTGCAATCTGAAATCTTAGATTTGAAAGCACCCCAAGATGGTAATGCAAGAGGTGTGGTTTTGGAGGCAAAAATAGATAAAGGGAAAGGACCTGTATCTACAATTTTGATTACAGGTGGAAAATTAGAAAAAGGAAATTATTTTGTTTGCGGAAATACTTGGGGAAAAATTCGAGCCATGATAGATTTTAATGGAAAAGCTGTTGATGAGGCCAAACCTTCCTCTCCAGTTGAGATATTGGGAATGAACGAATCCGCAAATGCTGGAGATGAATTTTCGGTGGTTAATACTGAAGAAGAGGCAAAGAACATTAATACTTTCAGAAAAACAGGAATCAAGGAAAAAGGCGTATTAGTTTCACAAGACAAAACTAATATTTTTGATAATCAGAGCACCAAGAAAGAATTAAACATAATTTTAAAATCTGACGTACAAGGGTCTAGTGAAGCTCTTAAAAATGCAATTAATAAGATCGAACATTCAGAAGTCAAACCAAAAATAATTTTGTCGGACATAGGAATGATTAATGAAACAGACATATCCTTAGCCAAAGCGTCAAATGCTGTTGTAATTGGATTTAATATCAAACCAAATAGAGAAGCAAAAAATTCAGCTGAACAACAAAAAATAAGAATAGAATTTTTTAATATAATTTATAAAGCAATAGAGTTTGTTGAAAAATCTCTATCAGGCTTGTTGGAACCTGAAAAGAAAGAAACAGTACAGGGAACAGCTGAAGTTTTACAAATTTTCAAACTTTCTAAATCTGGAAAAGTAGCCGGATCTAAAGTTATTGAAGGTGAAATTACAAGCACTTCTAAAGCAAGAATTATTCGTGATGGTGCTGTTATTCATGATGGTAATATAGCCAGTATCTTTAGAGAAAAAAATGCTGTTAAAGAAGTAAAAAATGGTCTTGAATGTGGAATATCCTTTAAAAATTATGGGGATTTTAAAATCAAAGACAAGATAGAAGCATATAAAGTTGATATAATCCAAAGAGAGATAAAATAATAATGAATAGAAAATCTAGTACTGGCGGTTTAAATCATAGACATTTAAGAGTGGGAGAGCTAGTTAAGCAAAATTTAGGTCAAATTTTTCTAAGAAATGAAGCAAAAATACCCTCGCTAAACACAAAGCTAGTTACTGTTACAGAGGTTAGAATGAGTTCAGATTTAAAGTCTGCAAGAGCGTATGTTATTCCACTTGGAGGCAAAGAGACTGAAAAAACAGTAAATATCTTGACGGAGTTTTCTCATCTTGTTAGAAAAGCCTTGTCAAAGAAGTTAGATATAAAGTTTCTTCCCAAGTTACACTTTGTTGGAGACGATTCATTTGATTATGCTGAGCGAATTGAAAAATTAATAAAAGAAAATAGTAAATAAATGAAATTGAAAAAAGACATAGTCAAATCTCTTGCATTACACAAAAAAGATGTAGGTTCGACAGTTGTTCAAATCGGGCTTCTAAGTGAGAAAATTAGTAAACTCTCAGAACATTTTAAAAATTTTAAAAAGGACAAACATTCTGCAAGAGGCCTTACAAGATCGGTTAATCAGAGAAAGAGGCTTTTGGATTATTTAAGCAAAAGTGATCCGAAAAGTTATAATGATATTTTAAAAAAACTTAATTTAAGAAAGTAAATGTTTAAACAATTTAAAGAAGAAATAGATTTTGGTGGAAAAAAAATTACTCTAGAGACAGGAAAGATTGCTCGTCAAGCAGACGGAGCAGTAATTGCTACCTGGGGAGAAACAGTTGTTATTGCAACAGTTGTAGGAGCTAAAAAAGTTAATCCAGAAACAGACTATTTTCCTCTATCTGTAAATTATCAGGAAAAATATTATGCTGCAGGAAAAATTCCAGGCGGTTATTTTAAAAGAGAAGCGAGACCAACTGAGTCAGAAACTTTAATATCAAGATTAATTGATAGACCGATCAGACCTTTGTTTCCCGAAGATTTTAGAAACGAAGTACAAGTTTTACCTACAGTGCTTTCCTATGACAACGAAAATGAGGCTGACATATTGTCAATAATAGCATGTTCGGCTGCTCTATCGATTTCAGGACTACCTTTTAAGGGACCAGTGGGCGCGTCTAGAGTTGGTTTTATTGACGGCAAGTGTGCTTTAAATCCAACTAAAAAGGAACTAGAAAATTCTAAATTAGATTTAGTTGTAGCTGGAACAAAAGATGCTGTTTTGATGGTCGAGTCAGAAGCTTCAGGCTTAACAGAAAAGGAAATGCTAGAAGCAGTTAAGTTTGGTCACGAGAATTTTGTTTCTGTGATTAAAGGTATAGAAAAGTTAGCAAAAAAATGTTCAAAAGAAGCCTGGAAAATTGAAAAAAAAGATTACAGTAAAGTTGCTAAAAAAATTCAAAAAGAACTTACCAAAGACTTAGAAAAAGCATTCTCAGAAAAAGATAAAAAGAAAAGATCTGAATTAATTAATTTAGCGGGAGATAAATGCAAAACTTTATTTGAGAAAGACGAAACTTTTTTGGAACATGAGATAATGCTCCAGCTTAAAAATCTAGAAAAAGACATTGTTAGAACCAGAATTTTAAAAAGTAAAAAAAGAATTGATGGAAGAGGTTTATCAGACGTAAGACCAATAAAATGCGAAGTTGGAATTCTACCAAGAGTTCACGGTTCGGCTTTATTTACTAGAGGAGAAACTCAGGCTATAGTAACTACAACTCTGGGTACAACAGATGATGAGCAAAGAATCGAAAGTTTAGAAGGTTTAAAAAGACAGAGATTTATGCTGCATTATAATTTTCCACCATTCTCTGTGGGAGAAACAGGCAGAATTGGTACAGGCAGAAGAGAAGTTGGACATGGAAAATTAGCTTGGAGAGCTTTAAATTCATCACTTCCTAAAAAAGAAAATTTTCCTTACACCTTAAGAATTGTTTCTGAAATTACAGAATCTAACGGATCTTCCTCAATGGCTACAGTTTGTGGATCTTCCTTAGCGTTAATGGATGCAGCTGTTCCTATAGCAGAACCTGTTGCAGGAATAGCGATGGGATTAATTAAGGAAAAAGACAAATTTTCTATCTTGTCAGATATTCTAGGAGACGAAGACCATCTGGGAGATATGGATTTTAAGGTTGCTGGAACGAAAGACGGAATTACTTCTTTACAGATGGATATAAAAATTACAGGAATTACTTTTGAGATTATGGAACAAGCTCTTGCTCAAGCAAAAGAAGGAAGAGTCCAAATTTTAAATGAAATGAATAAAACCCTTAAATCATCAAGAAAAGAGGTTGGAAAACACACTCCAAAAATGGAAACCATAAAAGTTGATAAAAAAGATATAGCAACTGTTATTGGTAAAGGTGGAGCAACGATTAGAGAAATTGTTGAAAAATCTGGAGCAAAGGTTGATGTTAAGGATACAGGTGAAGTTACAGTAGCAGCTGCAAACGAAGAAACTAGAAAGATAGCAGTTCAAATGATCAATGACCTTGTTGCAAAACCTGAGATGGGAAAAACATACAAAGGTAAAGTAGTTAAAATTATGGAATTTGGTGCTTTCGTAAACTTTTTAGGAAAACAAGATGGACTTGTTCACATTTCTCAGTTAGCAGCCAAAAGAGTACAAAAGGTTACCGATGTTGTTAAAGAAGGCGATGAAGTTTCAGTTAAAGTAATTGGATTTGATAGAGGAAAGGTTAAACTTTCTATAAAAGAAGCCGTTTAAGTTATATTTTTTGGATCAGGCATTCCCACTTTGTTATAACCCGCGTCAACGTAATGGATTTCTCCAGTAACACCAGCTGCAAGATCACTTAATAAGTACAAAGCAGATTTACCCACATCGCTTATATCTACATTTCTTTTTAGTAAAGAATGATCTGCACTCCATTTATATAAAAATTTTGCGTCACCTATAGCTGATGCAGCTAAAGTTTTAATTGGTCCAGCACTTATAGCATTTACTCTGATTCCCTTGGAACCTAGATCTCTAGCTATGTACTTTACGCTCGATTCTAAAGCTGCCTTACACACTCCCATGACATTATAGTTAGGAACTACTTTCGTAGACTCGTAAGTTAAAGTTAACATGCTAGAACCAGCTTTCATCATTTTCGAAGCTTCTTTTGCTATCTCAGTAAATGAAAAACAAGAAACTAACATACTTTTTGCAAAGTTTTCCCTAGAAGTATTTATGTACTCACCTGATAATTCTGCTCTGTCAGAAAAAGCAATGGCATGGACTACAAAATCCAACTGACCCCATTTATTTTTAATTTCTTGAAATGTTTTTATAATATCGTCTTTTTTTTCTACGTTACAATTTAATAGAAATTTAGAATTTACAGATTCAGCTAGAGGAGTAACTCTTTTTTTAAGAGCATCGCCTAAATAAGTAAAAGCTAATTCGGCTCCATTTTCAGCAAGTTTTTTAGCTATACCCCAGGCTATAGATCTATCATTAGCTACGCCCATTATTAAACCTTTTTTACCTTTAACTAAGCTCATTATTATACCTTTTCAAAAACCAAAGTAGCATTTGTTCCACCAAAACCAAAACTATTAGACATTACGGAATTTAACGTTACGTTTTTTTCAACTTTAGTTACTATTGGAAATTTTTTTGCCTCCTCATCCATCTCATTTACATTTGCAGAAGCGGCAATAAAGTTATTTTTCATCATGATCAAAGAGTAGATTGCTTCGTGTACAGAAGCTGCACCGAGTGGATGACCAGAAAGTGATTTTGTTGAACTAATTTTTGGTATTTTGTCTTTAAATGTTTCTTTAACAGCTTTTAATTCCGTTATATCGCCAACAGGCGTTGAAGTTCCATGAGTGTTAATGTAATCAATTTTATTACGAGCTGTTTTTAGTGCCATATTCATACATCTAGTAGCTCCTTCTCCCGAAGGTGCAACCATATCATATCCATCGGAAGTAGCTCCATAACCCGTTAATTCAGCATAAATTTTAGCACCTCTTGCTTTTGCATACTCCATTTCTTCTAAAACTAAAACTCCTGCACCACCTGCGATTACAAATCCATCTCTGGTTTTATCATAAGGCCTAGAAGCTTTTTCTGGGGAGTCATTGTATTTTGAAGAAAGTGCTGTCATGGCATCAAACATTGCAGTCAATGCCCAATGCACTTCATCACTTCCGCCCGCAAAAACTATTTTTTGTTTTCCAAATTGGATAAGTTCCATAGCATTTCCTATACAATGTCCACTCGTAGCACATGCAGAACTTATTGTATAATTTACTCCCTTTATTTTAAAAGGCACCGCCAAAGTCGCAGAAGCTGTACTAGCCATCGTTCTTGGAACTATAAATGGTCCCATTTTTTTTGGATTTTTTTCTCTTGTTTTGTCAGCAGCTAAAATAACATTTTTAATTGATGGTCCACCTGATCCCATAACCATTCCTGTTGAGACATTGCTTATTTCATTTTCTTTTAAACCAGAATCCTTAACAGCTTCATTCATTGCTATATAGTTATAAGCAGAACCGTCACCCATAAACCTAATAATTTTTCTATCAACGTGATCTTCAAGTTTTATATTGGGTTTTCCATGTATGTTACTTTTTAAATTATGTTCTTTATATTCTTCCGCAAAAGAAATACCTGATTTGGTATTGATAAGTGAGTTAGAAACTTCTTTTTGATTATTTCCCAAACAAGAAATTATCCCAATTCCTGTAACAACAACTCTCTTCATTATTTATAAACTCCAACTTTTAGATTTTCAGCAGAGTATATTTGTTTTCCATCTGCTTTTAAAACTCCATCGGCAAAACCAACTGTTCCACTTTCTGTTTTTAAAACCTTTTTCATATCAACTTCATAGGTTGCGATTTTGACTTTTTTAAGAACCTCTCCTGTAAATCTGACAGAATTTACACCTAGAGCACGTCCTTTTCCCGGTTCTCCCATCCATCCTAAATAAAATCCTACCATTTGCCACATAGCATCTAGCCCCAGACATCCAGGCATAACAGGATCCCCTTTAAAATGACAATCAAAAAACCACATCTTATCTTTTATATCAAGCTCAGCTTTTATAAGACCTTTTTTAAATTTTCCTAAATCAGATTTAATTTCTGTAATTCTATCGAACATTAACATTGGAGGTAGCGGCAGACGTGCATTTCCTTCTCCAAAAAGCGAACCATTCGCACAATCAATTAATTCTTTGTAGCTATAACTGTTTTTTTGACGCATTAATTTAACCTAACAAGCACTTGTCATTTTATCAATAATATATATATTTTTAGGGTATTTAAGCATTAAATAAAAGATTTATATATGAGCGAAAAATCAAAATGTCCATTCACAGGCGCAGGAACACCCCCAAAGTTTCCTACTGGCAGAGGTACTTCTAATAGGGATTGGTGGCCTAATAGTTTAAATCTAAAAATTTTAAGCCAACATTCTTCATTGGTTGATCCCATGGATAAAAAATTTAGTTATGCGAAAGAATTTAAAAAACTTAATTACAAAGCTTTAAAAAAAGATTTACATAAATTAATGACAGATTCACAAGACTGGTGGCCTGCTGACTACGGTCACTATGGACCACTATTTATAAGATTGACTTGGCATGCTGCTGGTACATATAGAACTGGGGATGGTAGAGGCGGTGGAGGAACAGGTAATCAACGTTTCGCTCCACTTAATAGTTGGCCAGATAACGTTAACCTAGACAAAGCAAGGTTGTTACTTTGGCCTATCAAGAAAAAATATGGCAAACAGATTTCTTGGGCCGATTTATTTATATTAGTTGGAAATGTAGCTTTAGAATCGATGGGATTCAAAACTTTTGGTTTTGGAGGCGGTAGAGAAGATATTTGGGAACCAGAAGAAGATATTTATTGGGGGTCAGAAAAAGAATGGCTTGGTGTTAACCGTTATAGCGGGAAGCGTGATCTTGAAAATCCTTTAGGTGCATCGCATATGGGTTTGATTTATGTAAATCCACAAGGACCTGATGCTAACCCAGACCCTCTTTTAGCAGCTCATGATATTCGTGAAACTTTTGGTCGTATGGCTATGAATGACTATGAAACAGTAGCACTTATAGCTGGAGGACATACTTTTGGAAAATCTCATGGTGCTGCCCCTGAATCACACAAAGGTCCAGAACCGGAGGGTTCAAGAATTCAGGATCAGGCAACTGGTTGGAATAGTAATTATGAAAGTGGTATGGGAGTTCATACTATTAGTAGTGGACTAGAAGGAGCTTGGACGGTTAATCCGATTAAATGGGACAATGGTTACTTTGATTTATTATTTGGTCACGAATGGGAATTAACAAAAAGTCCTGCAGGAGCACATCAATGGAAGCCAAAAAAGAATGGTTCCGATATAAATATTATTCCTGATGCACACGATTCATCCAAAAAACATCCTCCAATGATGTTGACTACCGATCTTTCTTTAAGAATGGATCCTAAATATGGACCAATTTCTAAAAGATTTCATGAAAATCTAGATGAATTTGCAGATGCATTTGCAAGAGCTTGGTTTAAGCTTACCCATCGCGATATGGGGCCTCGTGCTTGTTATTTGGGTCCAGAAGTTCCAAAAGAAGAATTAATTTGGCAAGATCCTATACCAAAAGCTAAATACAAACTGAAAAAAGGCGATGTTAATAATCTTAAAACAAAAATATCAAAATCAGGACTTTCTGTTTCTCAGTTAGTTTCTACAGCTTGGGCATCAGCGTCAACTTTTCGAGGTTCAGATAGAAGAGGCGGAGCCAATGGATCAAGAATTAGACTTGCTCCTCAAAAAGACTGGGAAGTTAATAACCCATCTGAATTGTCTAAGGTTCTTAAAACTTTAGAAAAGATAAAAAAAGGTTTTGATACCAAAAGCAAAACAGTTTCAATAGCCGACCTAATTGTTTTAGGTGGCTGCGTTGGAATTGAAAAAGCTGCAAAAAATGCAGGTCAAAAAGTGATAGTTCCATTTACACCGGGTCGTGGAGATGCATCTCAAGATCAAACAGACACATATTCTTTTGATCTACTTGAACCAAAAGCAGATGGATTCAGAAACTATATTATAAATAAACCTAATGGATCATCAAACAAGCCTACTGTAACAGCGGAAGAGATGTTGGTGGATCGAGCCCAACTAATGAAACTGACCGCACCTGAAATGACAGTTCTAGTAGGGGGTATGCGTGTTCTAGGTACAAATTTTGATAATTCAAAACACGGTGTTTTTACAAAAAAACCAGGAGCACTTACAAACGATTTCTTTATTAACTTACTTGATATGAATACAAAGTGGAAAGAAACTTCAAAAGAAGAGATATTGTTTGAAGGTATAGATCGTAAAACAAATAAAGTTAAGTGGACTGGAACAAGAGCTGATCTTATATT
This sequence comes from uncultured Pelagibacteraceae bacterium, assembly GCA_902554135.1. The sequence goes on from CACDNJ010000005.1 coordinate 11,147, forward strand.
TGGTTCAAACTCCCAGCTAAGAGCCCTGGCAGAAGTTTATGCAACTGAAGATTCCAAAGCTAAATTTCTTGGAGATTTTGTATCTGCTTGGACGAAAGTGATGAATCTAGATCGTTTTGATCTTAAGTAAAATTTACCTACAGTCTTCCCTTTAGATTTTCTTTTTTAACCCATCCAATGTAATTTCCAGTTTTAATTTTACACCAATTATTTTTACATTTTTTTATTAAACATAATCTTCCTTTTTCCAGAACAGCGATAGGTTTTGAATAAAGTGTAGGATTTTTAAAAATTATGGAATCATCCCCAATGTTTATGGCTGCTTTCTTTTTAGATAACTTAGAAGTATGTATCCAACCAGAATTATTTTCGTGGTCAATGATTTTTCTAAAATTATCAGATTCATCAATAACCAAAATAGGTAAAAATTTTTTTTCATATATCAATTTTATTGGATGTTTAAAAGAAGGACCGGCCCTCAGATAAACTTTATCGCTTCTCAGAGTAAGATAATAATTTTCTTCAGCAAAACTGGAAGAGTTTAGAATAACTAAAAAATAAATTAGAAAAATTTTTATTAAAAAATATTTTTCTTTAAACATACATATGGTTTTTACAATTTGAATTTCTCTTTAATTTTATTTTTCTAAAGTTGAGATTTAGAGCGTTAAACACCATTATTTCTCCAAACAAAGGCTTGCCAATCTTCAGTATTGATTTAATAACCTCATTTGCCTGTAAAGAACCTGCTATACCGGCCAGAGTGGACATTATGCCCTCACTATCACAATTTTGTGCTTCTGTTGGTGCTTTAGGCATAAAACATCTTAGGCAGGGGCTTTTTCTTCTGAAATCGAAGTTAAAAACCTGCCCGTCATATCTACTTATTGCTGACGAAATTAAAACTTTTTTATTTTTTATGCAGTAATCATTTATTAAAAGTCTTGATTTGAAGTTATCTGTTCCATCACAAATAAAATCATAGTTTTTTGCAATATTGTGAATATTTTTTTCATTAATTTTTTTAGTAAAGATTTTAACTCTAATTTTTTTATTTATTTTTTTTATAAATTTTTTTGATACTGCAACTTTAAATTTTCCTAGATCTTTTTTAGTAAATAAAACTTGTCTACTTAAATTTGAGAGTTCAACTTTATCATCATCAACTATTCCTAAATTTCCAACACCAGAATATGCTAAGTATAATATTAGAGGACAGCCCAAACCTCCTGCTCCTACAACTAAAATTTTAGAATTAAATATTTTTTTTTGTCCAGAAACACCAATATTTTTTAATATCAATTGTCTTGAATATTTTTTAAGATCGAGTGCGTTTAATTCCATTATTAATTTAGATTTTTTTTAATATCTAAAAAAGAATTCATAATTTTTCTGGCAACTATTGATGCTATAAATCTTTTTGAACTTTTTTTCACTTTTTCTGTATTTCCTTTTTTGTCGATTATTATAACTTCATTAAAATCAGTATTAAATCCCACTCCTTTTTTTGACACGTCATTCGCTACCATGATATCGCACAATTTATTTTGCATTTTTTCCATTGAGTTATTAATTATATTTTCTGTTTCTGCTGAAAAACCGACAAGTAATTTTGGTTTGTATCTATTATTTTTTCCTAAAAATTCTAATATATCGGGATTATGTTCTAACTTAATTTCTTCTAGTTTTAATTTTTTCTTAATTTTTTGTTTTTTCCTTGTTAGTGGCTTAAAATCTGATACGGCTGCCGAACATACCGCAATATCAGTCGGCAATGTTCTTTTAACAGCGTCAAACATTTCTTTTCCAGAGGTAACTTTTTTAACTTTAATTTCATTATTGTAGTTTATATTTGTTGGTCCAGATATCAGGGTTGTTTTAATTCCAAGCCTGGATAATTCCAAAGCAATTTCATATCCTTGCTTTCCACTAGACTCATTAGAAATAAATCTTACAGGATCAATATATTCTCTGGTGGGACCTGTAGTTACAATTGCGTTTATGTTCTTTTTTTTTAAGTAATTTTTTTCTTTAAAAAACTTTTCTAAATGAGAGAGAACTTGTCTTGGGCTAGACATTTTACCTTTGCCATATTCACCACACGCCATTTCACCATCGATTGGTCCTATAAACTTGTAACCATAGTTGACCAGTGTATTAAAATTCTTTTGTGTTGCTTTATGTAGCCACATTCTGACGTTCATAGCTGGTATAAGAAAAATTTCTTTGTCAGCAGCTAGAATTACAGTTGTAGCTAAATCATCAGCACTTCCTCTAGAAAGTTTGGACATAAAATTTGCAGTAGTAGGCAAAACTAAAATAGCATCTGCCCAACGAGAAAGAGAAATGTGATCCATTTTTCCCTTATTTTTTTCATCAAATATATCCTCGAAAACTCTATTTTTGGATAAAGATGAAATTGATAGTGAGGTTACAAACTTCTTTCCACTTTTGGTTAAAATAACTTTTACAGAAGATCCTTTTCTTTGTAGTAATCTGATTAAATCAAGAGATTTATATGCCGAAATTCCTCCGCCAATAATTAGTAGAATCTTTTTATTTTTTAAACCCATGCCTAATTAAAATACTATAAACACTCCTATTACAATACCCAAAAAAATTATAATCATATTATTTCTTAAATTTTTCAATTTTAATTCCTCCATCTCAAAATTCTTTCCATTCAGAGCATTTAAGTTCAATTTTCCTTCAGCTATCATTTGTAGTGCTGTGTTGGCGTTATCCATAACATTGGGTAGATCGGGAATTCTTTCCAGTAGATCTTTAGATAGTTCTATTGTTTTATTAATAGTCGATTCCGGTCCTTTTACACTTTTCATCCAGGTTTCCAAAACTGGTCGCGAAACTTCCCAAATATTGGTATCCGGATTTAACTTTCTTGCTACACCTTCAACAACTACCATTGTTTTTTGAAGTAACAACAGCTGGGTTTGTGTTTGCATATTAAATCTTTCTGTTATCTCAAATAATTGTCCCAATAAATTTCCTCCGGAAATATCTTTGATTGATTGACCAAAAATAGGTTCTCCAATAGATCTTAATGCTTGTGCAAAATCGTCCTTAGATGTATTGGCAGGTACAAGGCCTGCTAAAAAATGTACCTCAGCTACTTTTGTATAATCCCTTTGAATAAAACCATAAAGAATTTCAGCTAAATATTTTCTATTATTTTTATCTAGTCTACCCATTATGCCAAAATCTACTGGTATTATATTTCCCTGATTGTCTACAAAGAGGTTGCCTTGATGCATATCTGCATGAAAAAAACCATCCCTTACTGATTGTTTTAGGAATAATTGAATTAAATTTTCTGAGAGGCTTTTAAGATTAATATTTAAACTTTTAAGTTTTTCTACATCTCTTATAGAAACACCATCTATCTTATCAAGAGTTAATACTTCTTTTGATGTGTAGTTCCAGTAGATTTTTGGAACCTTAATGCCTTTATCATTTATTGTATTTTCTCTAAGTTCACTTGCGGCAGCGGCTTCAAATCTTAAATCCATCTCTACATTAGTTATTTCCTTTAACAAACTAATAACTTCTACTAATTTTAATCTTTTGGTTTTTTTGAAAAAATTTTCAATCAAATAAGCAAGGAACATCAATGCATCAAGTTCTTCATTAAATATTGAATGTATATTTGGTCTCAAAATTTTTATAGCAAGTTCCTTTTCACTATTATCAATTTTTATTTTTGCAAAATGAACTTGTGCTATAGAAGCTGCTGCAACTGGTTCGCTTAAAGATAAAATATTTTTAAAAGATTCAGTTCCTATTTCTTTTTTTATAATATTTTTAGCTTTTTGCGTGTTGAAAGCAGGTAATTTATCTTGTAATTTTTCTAATTTTTTAGCAATTTCTTCTCCAATAATGTCAGGTCTAGTAGCCAAAAACTGACCAAGTTTAATAAAGGTTGTACCCATATCTTCTAGAGATTGACACAATTTTTCTCCAGAGGATTTTTTTAAATTCTCTATTTTTTTTGATGAGCCAATGGAAAATATGCCAAATATAAATTTAAGGCTTTTTGGAATTGGCCTTATTTCGTCTAGTGTTTCAATAGCACCCGAAACAGATAATTTTCTTAAAATTTTTAATAAATTATAAATTTTTTTGAACATTGTTAAATTTTCCAACCAGAGTGAATCGAGGCTATACCTCCAGATAAATTTCTATACTCTACCTTTTGAAAACCATTTGATTTTATAATTTCTAGCAATTCTTCCTGATCATAGAAACTGCTAATACTATTGACCAGATATTCATAAGGTTCTGATTTTCCCACTATATATTTACCTAAATACGGAATTAGTTTTGAGTATTTTTTATAAATTTCTGCTAAAATTTCGTTGTTTACTTTAGAAAATTCTAAGCACAATATTCTTCCACCTATTTTTAGAACACGTTTAGCCTCTTTCAAAGAAAGATTTATATTTGAAAAATTTCTTATCCCAAAACTTACGGCGTATATATCGAAAGTTTCATCTTTAAAAGGTAATTTTTCTGCGGGACAACAATACCATTCAATTTTACCTGAATTTTTTAATTTTTTCTTTCCAGCACTAAGCATAAATTTATTAGGTTCTACACATGTTACTTTTCCCAAAAAGTTAGTTTTGTTTAAAAAAGCCCTGGCTATATCTCCTGTTCCAGAGGCCATATCTACTAGATGATCATCTTTTTTAGGATTCATCCAGTCCATCAATCGATTTTTCCATATTCTATGTGCTCCAAAAGACATTAGATCATTCATCAAGTCATATTTGTTAAAGACTTCATCAAAAACCTTTTCTACATGTTTCTTTTTAGACTGATTAATATTTTTCATTTTCTATAAGGTTAAATGTTGACCTAAATATTTCAAACATATATATGTCCCATTGATGCCTAACACAAAATCAGCCATTAGAAGGGTAAAAAGAGTAAAAAAACAGTCTCTGGTCAACAAGCTTAGAAGGAATCGTTACAAAGTGGCTATCAAAAAAATGAATAAATTGATTGAAAAGAAGGATATTAAAGAAATTAAGAAGTTTTTTCCTACCTTTCAGTCAGAGCTTATGAAAGTTGCTAAAACAGGGGTTGTAAAAAAGAAAAATCTTTCCAGAAAAATTTCAAGAATTTCTCAGAGAATAAAAAAAATCAATAAGTAGTTGTAATCAATTCAAGGTTGTTAAACTTTTTCCGATCATACTAGATTTAAATTTTTTTTTTTAAACCACATATAGACAATTATTATTTAAGGTTGCAATTTATTTTTTTTAATTTCATCTTTTACGATTATTTTTTTTAATTAATTTTTTTAATTTCATCTTCTACGATCATTATACAACTCAACTTCAATTATTTTTTTTTTCTTTAAGAAAAAAGTTGAAGTAAAAAAAATTTTTTTATAAGAATTAATTTCTTTTAATAAATAATTGCTATGGAAAAATCTTTTAAAGCTGCCAAGAATTTTGTTGCTGAAGAAAATATTTTAAATTGGAATTTGGTTCAAGATAACTTTAAGAAATCTTTTGGTACAGAGATTTATTCTAGTTGGTTGAAGAATATTTCTTTAATTAAAGAATACAACCATTACGTGGTTCTAGGTGTACAAACTAGATTTTTTAGAGATTGGATAACCTCAAGATATGCAGATAAAATTTTAAGTGAATTGCAAAAACACAAATTAAGCATCAATAGAATTGAATTTAAGATCGAGGGAGAAAAATTAGACGGAAAGTCATTAATATCAAAAGCAGATAGCAACAATATAACTGAAATAAAAGATGGAGTTCTAAACTACAATAGACTAAATCCTAATTTAAATTTTGAAAATTTTGTCGTTGGTAAAAGTAATAAAATTGCCTTTTTGTCGGCTAAAAAAATATCTTCTCAGCTTTCTAGATACAATCCACTATTTATATATGGCGGTGTTGGATTGGGAAAAACCCACTTAATAAACGCAATAGGTCTTGAGTTGAAAAATAGTTCTAATGTTATGTTTATATCGGCAGAAAGATTCATGTATCAATTTATCAAATCTATCAAAAAGAACGAAATGGTAAGCTTTAAAGATTTTTTTAGAAAAGCTAATGTATTTATAATTGATGACATACAATTCATTAGAGGAAAAGAAGGTTTACAAGAAGAATTTTTTCATACATTTAATAGTTTGTTTGATAAAAGCGCCCAAATTATAATTTCTTCTGATCGTCCACCCAATAAACTTGATAGAGTTCAAGATAGAATAAAGTCAAGATTATCCGGGGGACTCGTAGTTGATATTGGAGTACCAGATTATGAATTAAAATTGAATATTTTAAAAAAAAGAATAACAGAATTTCAAAATTCTTTTCATGAATATCCTAATTTAAACGAAGAGATTATTGATTACATGGCTAAAGAATCAAATCTGAACATTAGGGAGTTGATTGGTATATTTAATAGAGTTGTAGCTTTTAGTAAAATGAACAAGAAACCTCTTAGCGTTAACGATTGTAAAATAATTTTGAAAGATGTTCATAACAATAATAAAATGATAAGCATTGATAAAATTCAAAATGTAACCTCAAATTTTTTTAGTATCAATTTACAAGAAATGCTTTCACAAAGAAGATCGCGTCCTTTGGCCAGACCAAGACAAATAGCCATGTATTTAGCTAAAAAACTTACAACACGCTCTTTACCTGAAATAGGCAGAAAATTTGCTAATAGAGATCATACAACGGTAATTCATGCTGTAAAAACTATTGAAAAACTATCCCAAGAAAACAGCTTGATGAAGAAGAATATTGAAGAAATAACATCCATAATTCTGAGCGATTAAAATGCAATTTCAAATAAAGCGCGACGTGCTACTTAAGTCACTGTCAATAGCACACAACATTATTGAGAGAAAAAATACTTTACCAATTTTATCAAATGTTCTTTTAGAAATTAAAAATAATAAACTAAATATAGTCGCAACCGATTTGGATCTTATATTTCTTGATGAAATCTCGGATTTTAAAGCAGATAAGGAGGGCAGCACAACGACATCCGCTACAGTGTTGTATGATATATTAAGGAAATTACCATCAAACTTAGATGTTTTATTTACTTTACAAAATGAAAACAAATTAAATATTTCTGCTGAAAATTCAAAATTTAATCTTCTGTGTCTTCCGGTTGATAATTTTCCGAATTTTACAGAGTCTTTCAAAACAAACCCAGTAAACCTTGATAGAGAAAGGTTATTAACTTTGTTAAATAAAACTAAAATATCAATGTCCAATGATGAAACGAGGCATTATTTAAATGGAATTTTTATTCACATTACGGAGTCAGATAAAAGATCATATCTGACGGGTGTCGCAACCGATAGTCACAGACTTTCATCTAGCAGCATTCCACTTGAAAAAATACAAGATTTTAAGTCCTTTATTTTACCCAAAAAAGCAGTTTTTCAACTTTGTAATTTGTTACAGGAAAGCAAAGAACAGGTTCTGCTTTACTCTGGCGATTCTAAGATTCAATTTCAAATAGGAAATTCAAAGATAATATCTAAAATTATTGATGGAAAGTTTCCAGATTACAAAAAGGTTGTACCACAAAATAACAATAAAACTTTAACTGTAAACGCGAAAGATTTTATCCATTCTATTGAGAGAGTCATTACGGTCTCTATTGATAGAAAGGAAGGTGTTAAAATTGCTTTTAAGAAAGATCAAATCCAGCTGTTCGTTAATAGCTCATCTTCTGGAGAAGGAAAAGAAACTTTAAAAGCCAACTATAACTCAGATGATCTCACGGTTGGTTTTAATTCTAGATATTTGCTCGATATAGCATCCGAAATTCAAGATGAAAAATTAACAATGAATTTAGGTGATCCAACCTCTCCAGTGTTAATTCAAGATAGTTCTGACAAACAAAGCTATTTTGTAATTATGCCAATGAAAATTTGAAATATATTGATTTTAAGAAAAAAAATTAATTTGTCCCATATTATCCTTATCAATCAATGATAATTCACTCCTCTGTCTTAGGTTCGTTTTATATAACTAAAAAAAGATGATACAATCAACTTTCTAGTTTAAAATGAAAAATAGCGAAAATACCAATTCTGGCAAAAACTACCGTGCAGATTCAATTAAAGTTTTAAAAGGATTAGATGCTGTTCGTAAGAGACCGGGTATGTATATCGGAGATACAGACGATGGTTCTGGTCTGCATCACATGGTTTTTGAAGTAGTAGATAATTCCATAGATGAAGCAATAGTTGGTTTTTGTAAAAATATAACTGTTACTATGCATAAGAACAATTCTGTGACAGTCGAGGATGATGGAAGAGGTATACCGGTAGACATACATAAAGGAGAAAAAAAATCAGCAGCAGAAGTTATAATGACCCAACTGCACGCAGGTGGTAAATTTGATCATGATTCCTACAAAGTTTCTGGAGGACTACATGGCGTTGGTGTGTCAGTTGTTAATGCTTTATCAGAAAAATTAGATCTAACTATATTTAGAGATGATAAAGAATATTTTGTATCTTTCTCAAACGGAAAAACAAAAAGTCCAATTAAATTTACAAAAAAAACTAAAAAATCTGGTACAAAAATTAACTTTCTTCCTTCAAAAGACATTTTTTCATCTATCAAGTTTAGTGCAGCAACTTTACAAAAAAAAATGAGGGAATTGGCCTTTTTAAACAAGGGTTTATCAATTAATTTGATAGATGAGACTCACGCAAAAACAAAAACTTACGAAAATAAATATGATGGAGGAATCAGTGAATTCGTTACGTTTTTGGATCAAAAAAAATCTATTTTAATCAACAAAAATGAAAAGGCGGTTTTTAAAAAACCACTTTATCTAAAAGGAGAAAAATCCAATGTAGTAGTGGAGTGTTCTTTAGAATGGAATGCTGGATTTTCAGAAGAGGTATTGGCTTTTACCAACAACATCCACCAGAAAGATGGAGGAACACATTTATTGGGTTTTAGGAGCTCCTTGACAAGAATAATTAATAAATATGCTTCTGAAAAGAATTTAACCAAAAAAAATAAAGTAACCATAAGTGGCGAGGATATAAAAGAAGGACTAACGGCAATTTTATCAATTAAAATGCCAGATCCAAAATTTTCATCTCAAACCAAAGACAAATTGGTTTCATCAGAAATAAGAAATATTGTTGAGTCCATAGTAGGTGATAAAATTTCAGTTTGGTTTGATCAAAATCCTTCAGTTTTAAGATCAGTTTTGGATAAAGTTTTACAAGCTGCAATAGCCAGAGATCTTGCAAGAAAAGCTAGGGACAGTGTTAGAAGAAAGGGGACCTTAGAATTATCTGGTTTGCCCGGAAAGTTAGCTGACTGCCAAATTTCTACAATGGAAGGTACAGAACTTTTTATTGTTGAGGGGGATTCAGCAGGAGGTTCTGCTAAACAAGGAAGAAAAAGAGAATTTCAGGCTGTTCTTCCATTAAGAGGAAAAATTTTAAATACATATGTTAATGAAACTAAAAAAATTAATGGAGCTAACGGTGCCCATGAAACCAAAACATTGTCTAAGATGATGTCGTCAAATGAAATAGTTACATTAATTAATGCATTAGGGACCGGTTCTAAGGATTTTAATATAGAGAATTTGAGATATGAGAAAATTATTATTATGACAGATGCCGATGTAGATGGGTCACATATAAGAACTTTGTTACTTACTTTTTTTAACAATCGACCATTTAACCAGCTAATTGAAAAAGGTCACTTATATTTGGCGCAACCTCCTCTTTTCAAGGTAACCAAGGGTACAAAGAGTACATATATAAAAAACGAAAAAGATCTGGAAAAATATATTTTAAAATCATCTGATAATGGTGCTAAGAAATTAAAAAAAGCTGACCTAGAAAAATTTATTAGTGATCAAAAACAAAAATTAAACATACAAAGATTTAAAGGTTTAGGAGAAATGAACCCCGAAGAATTATGGCAGACCACATTAAATCCTGAAAATAGAACTTTGTTAAAAGTTCAATATTCAAAAGAGACTAGAGAAAAATCAAAAGAAGATCAAAATATTATTAAGATACTTATGGGAGATGATGTGGCTCCAAGAAAAGATTTTATTACCAGCAAAGCCCTTGAAGTTGAAAATTTAGATATCTAGTTTAATGAATTTATCCAACCTCTTCAAATCCGAAGAGAACTTGCAGTTAGAAAAAAAAACTTTAGTTTTTTTAAGATGGATTGCAATTATTGGTCAATTAATTACAATATATACAGTTCACTTTATTTTTAATTTTAAACTTCCCCTTCTTTATTGTTCGTTAATAATTTTTTTTGGTGCAATAACTAATATTTATTTAAATTTTTGGTTTAAAAAAAATGAATTGAGCACTTTAGACTCAACATTTTTTTTATTTTATGATCTTTTCCAACTAAGTTTTTTATTATTTTTAACTGGCGGGATAAAGAATCCTTTTGTAATTTTTTTGATTGTGCCCTCAATAATTTCTTCTACACTTCTAACTTTAAAAAATACCTTAATACTAGCATCTTCTACAGCAATGTTTTTGTTATTGATTACATTTTATCATTTACCGTTACCTCATCCTGGCAATCTCCATTTTCATGTACCAGATTACTATTTATATTCAGTACCAATTGCAGTGTTTATTGTTCTTATTTTTTTAAGTTACTTTGGTGCCAGATTTGGATTTGAAACAAGAAAAAAAGCAGAAGCCCTAAAAGAGCTAGAATTAGTGCTCGCAAAAGAACATGAATTAGAATCTATAGGATTACAAGCAGCTGCAGCGGTTCACTCTCTTGGCACGCCACTTTCAACAATAACAGTGATTGCAAAAGAACTAAAAAAAGAAATTTCTAAAAATCCAAAATATTTAAAGGATGTTGAGTTATTATTGAGCCAAGCTAAAAGATGCAGCGAAATACTTAAAAAGATATCACAGGCTCAAATTGAGGATGACAAATTTGTTAGCGAAGTTACTATAAAAAACTTACTCGTTGAAATCACAAGATCATTTGAAGAAATATCAGAAAAAAAAATTACTTTAAATTTAGATAAAGCAAAAAAAGAAATATTAATGGATAGATCGGTAGAAATAACTTATGGAATTCGTAACTTTATTGGAAATGCAGTAAAATTTTCAAAAAGCAATGTAAAGGTGAGTTTAGATTCGGATTCGAATCAAGTTAAAATTAGTATTTCCGATGATGGCCCTGGTTTTCCCGAGGATGTTTCTAGAAAAATTGGCCAACCTTATATTGCAACCAGATCAGAGAATTTAGGCTCAAAAGCTGGTTTGGGATTGGGAACTTTTATAGGGAAAACTCTTCTTGAAAGGAAAAAAGCAAGTTTAAGTTTCACAAATTTAGAAAAAAGAGGTGCTCTAGTTACAATAACTTGGAAGACCTCTGATATTATAATTTGAAGTTTATAAATTTATAAGAAAGAATTTTATAAGCTAATTTTGCTACTAAAAAATTATAACCTGAAAATCCTTTTATAGGCGACAGTTCATTTATATCTGCACCAACTATTTTGGAATACTTGGATGCAATTTTTATAATTTTTATTGTTTCATCCCAAAAAAGACCTCCAGGTTCTGGAGTTCCAGTTGCCGGCATTAAACTTGCATCAAAACCATCAACGTCAAAGGTAATATAAACATTTTTATTTTTTATTAATTTTTTAAAAATATTTAAATTCCAATTTTTTTTGTCTTTTGCCCAAAAAATACTTATTCTCTTTTTATTTTTTTTTAAATAAACTACTTCACTGCTTGATATATTTCTTATACCAAAAGATACTATGTTGACATTCTTATAGTCCAAGCACCTTCTAATTGCAGATGCATGAGAAAATTTATTTCCATTGTAGCTTTGTCTTAGGTCTGCATGAGCATCAAAATGTAGCAAACAAAGCTTATCAAACTTTTTTACAAAAGGCACAATACAGCCTGGTGTTATCGAGTGTTCACCTCCAAGAACCATAGGAAAAATATTTTTTTTTAATAGAGTTTCGTTAATTTTAGAGACCTGATTTAATGCGTCTCTCATTTTTTTTTTAATCGGAAAAGGTTTTAAGGTTTTGATTCCAATTTTTTTATACGGTTCACAACCCAAATCTTCATCAAACAACTCAACCTGATGAGAAGCTTTGATGATCTCTTTGGGACCATTTCTTGTCCCGCTTCCATAGCTTACAGTTTTTTCCAATCCAAAAGGAACAACAACAGCTTTTTCTTTTATATTGAATTTATTTTCAATTCCCAAAAAACCTTGTTTATTAGATAGATAATTCAATTTTTATCCGAATAGATTTGAAAAATTTTTTCTTTCTCTATTTTGCCAAAATTTACGATGATAAGCATCACTTGCAATTAAAGGCAAAATACTTGTAGCTTCAGCAAAAACCATTTGTTCTTTAGAGGTATCAACCTTCCCCCATGAGCTTGCTTCTTTTAAAGTGGAACTACTACACGCACCATCTCTTGTGTCCGCGACAGTTATCTGTATAGCGTATTTATGCATATCAACTGTTTTTCCTAAAAGTTCTGCACAAACTACCGTGTCCTGGACAAAATTTTTAGGAACCCCACCACCAACCATTAACAATCCAGAAGCCTTTGATTTTAGTTTAATTTCCGTCAATTCCCTGAATTCTCTTATAGAATCTATTGTAATATGCTTATTAGGGTTTTGCTCTTGGTGCATTACTAAACCAAAGCCTGCAGAACTATCGGTAAAGGCTGGACAAAATATTGGTACATTGTGATCATAAGCAACTTCAATCAAAGAATCTTTTTTCTTTGCATTTTTTTTTAAATACTTGCCAATCTCTTTGATAAATTCTCTAGAAGTATAGGCTTTAGGTTTCAACTTGTTGGCTATTTCACATATGGTTTTGTCACAAGCTTGCAGCTGTTCTTCATCAATATAAGTATCGTATATTCTGTCTATATAATTTTCTCTTAAAACTTTGTCATCTTGAAATTGGCTGCCCTGATAGTGTTTAAATCCTAGGGCTTCAAAGAAATCCATATCAATTATTGACGCTCCGGTAGCTACTATAGCATCTACCATATTATATTTAACCAGATCAGAATATAGTTTCATACATCCTGCAGCAGAAGTTGAACCAGCAATTGTCAAAAAAATTGCACAGTTTTTATCTTTTATCATATCATTATAAATCTCAGCTGCATTTGCAGTGTCCCTTGATGTAAAGGACATTTTTTTCATAGATTCAATAATTTTGCGAGAATCAAAAGATGTTATATCTATATGTTCTACTTCTGACTTTAATAGGGATTTTTTATTATGTCCTATAGTTGGACCGTTTTTTTTATTCATTACGCAACCAAGTAATCAAACTTATCTTTCCGATCGTACATTGAAAGAATAGGTTTGTCATCTACTTGATAGATGCCATCTGAATAAAAGCCATTAAACTTTGTTCTAAATGTAGTTCCGTACGCCCCAAGTTGTCCAATTTCTATGTAATCCCCCTCTTTGATATTATTCGGTAGCAAGAAAGGTCCTTTCATATAATCTAAACTATCACAAGTTGGACCATAAAAATTAAAAGCGGTGAGTTTTTTGGAAACAACCCTTCCATTTGTTATCATTTTTGTAGGTAAGACAAAATTCGGTACTCCTGCATCAAATAAAGAACCATAGGTTCCATCATTAATATAAAGTTTCTGCTTTTTCTTTAATAGAACTTTTACAATAGTAGAACCAGATTCTGCCACAAGTGCTCTACCTGGTTCACAAAATATTTCTGGCATTTTTTCCAATTTTAAGTTTTTTAGAGATTTTTTAATTTCCTCTAAATAGTTTTCTAAAGGCTCAGGAGTTAAATCTGGATATATAGCTGGAAATCCTCCACCCACATTAATTACATCCGGCACAATTTTTGTTTTTTTAATTATTTTGCCAATTTCAGCTATTCCTTTTGAAAAGGAAATTTTATGCATACATTGCGATCCTACATGAAAACTCAGACCAACCTTTTTACTATGCTCTTTACACAACCTCAGTAAACCCAGGGCTTCACTTGGTGAAGCACCAAATTTTCTAGACAAATCAATCTCAGCATGTTCGTTTGAAATACTTACTCTTACATATAAATTTAAATCTTTTGCATTGTTTGTAGATTCAAGAATTTTAAGCAACTCATCTTTGGTATCCAAAGCAAAGTCTTTAACATTGTATTGATAGTATGCTTCTTTAATACTTTCTCTGCTCTTTATAGTATGCATGAAATATACTTTAGCCTTACTGTCGATTTTTCTCACTAATTTTACTTCATTGATTGAAGCAACGTCAAAATTTTTAATTCCATTATCAATAATGATTTTAATTATTCTTTCATCGGGATTAGTCTTTACAGCGTAAAGAACTTTTCCTGGAAAGTTATTTTTAAAAAACTCTACGGATTTTTTAACCGAATTGGGCCTAATACAATAGACCGGGTTTTCAGGCTCTAAAGTGTTAACTAAATCGTTAACGTTACTAAATTTTTGCATCGTGTATGTTTTTCCCCCGCTGATTACACAACAAAGTTTCTATAAAGTTTCATAAAAATTTAATAAAAAAACCTTATATGTTTTGCATTTAATGGTTTTTGCAATTTATGTAAAGAAAATAATGCCTTGAAAATTTTTTATGGGCCACCATATAGAAGGCATGACAAAGACCAATAAGACATCTACAGGTTTAAAAATATCCGACTTTGAGGACAGATCTCTTCTTATAGTCGATGACGACGATCCTCTTAGAGACAGGCTATCCAGAGCCATGGAAAGGAAAGGATTTCAGGTAAAAAATGCTAAAACTGTTGAAAATGCTATCAAATTGGTGAAATCATCACCTCCAAAATTTGCTCTAGTAGACCTAAGATTAGAGGACGGGAATGGTCTGGATGTGGTTCAGGAGATCAATAGGGCTAAAAAGGACAGCAGGATAGTGATGCTCACAGGGTACGGAAATCTACCCACAGCCGTTGCTGCTGTGAAGGCTGGAGCCATAGATTATATGGCTAAGCCAGTAGACGCTGATGATGTCGAATCAGCCCTTTTAGCATCTCCAGATTCAAAGGCTAAACCCCCGGAAAATCCTATGTCAGCAGATAGAGTAAAATGGGAGCATATACACAGGGTATTCGAGCTTTGCAATAGGAACGTTTCAGAGACCGCAAGGAGGCTTAAAATGCACAGAAGAACTCTCCAAAGGATATTATCAAAAAGATCCCCAAGCTAATACTTCTATAGTTTTCTAAATTTTAATACTTTAGGGATGAGCAAGGCTAAAAGCGAAATTTTGAATAGCTCTGCTAAAAGAAAAGGTTGTGCTCCTAACTTAAACACTGGTTTGTCCCAACCGATTAATGATCCTAGCCAAATTAATCCTAAAAGGTATATGAAACTTACTGAGAATAGTAATTTTGCAAAATTTTTAAAGAAATTATTATCAAAGGTAAAAAATCCAGTTAAGTAAACTGCTGCTAAAAAACCGATTAAATATCCCATAGTTGGTCCAGTGAAATAAA
>CACDNJ010000006.1 GCA_902554135.1 uncultured Pelagibacteraceae bacterium
TCTTAGAGAAGTCACTTTAGGAGATAAAGGAATTTTTAAAACTGCAAAAAAAGGTTCTGTATACATTGATAACACTACGGCTTCAGCAGAAATTGCAAGAGAGCTTTACAAGAAGGCAAGAAGCGCAGGATTTCATTTTTTAGACGCGCCAGTATCTGGTGGTCAAGCGGGTGCAGAAAATGGTGCTTTAACCGTTATGATCGGTGGTGATGCCGAGGCATACAAAAAAGCTTCGTCGGTAATAGACTGCTATAGCAAAAAAATGAAACTATTAGGACCTTCAGGAAGCGGTCAATTGGCTAAAATGGTAAATCAAATTTGCATCGCAGGAATAGTTCAGGGGCTTTCAGAGGCAATAAATTTTGGACTTAATGCTAAATTAAAAATGGAAGATGTAATCGAAGTAATTTCAAAGGGGGCAGCACAATCTTGGCAAATGGAAAATAGATATAAAACTATGATAGACGATAAATTTGATTATGGTTTTGCTGTAGATTGGATGAGAAAAGATTTAAAAATTGCAATGGAAGAAGCAAAAAGAAATAATTCACCTCTACCTATTACAAAAATCATTGATGAGTATTATGGGGAAATACAAAAAATGAATGGAAATAGATGGGATACTTCAAGTTTAATAAAAAGATTTAGAAAATAATCGTGTCTGAAGAAAAAGTAAGTTACTACGAAAGTTCCAGCGAGATAGAAAAAAAACTTTGGAGTCTTTTAACGGAAGCTGTAAAAGACAGAGATTCTGAATTTAGAACACCTATATTTATCTGTGGTAATGACACCGATATAGATGGCAGGGTTGTAGTATTAAGGAAAGCAGATCAAAAAAATAATTTCATTCAATTTCACAGCGATATCAGATCATCAAAAATAGAAAAAATAAAAAAAAATCCAAATTGCTCAGTATTATTTTATGGAAAAAAAGAAAAGATACAGCTTAGATTAAAAACTGAATGCGAAGTAAATTTTAATAACGAAATTACAAAAGAGTCTTGGAAAAAAACTGGTCATGTTAGTAGAAAATGTTATCTGGTAACTAATGGACCTGGAACAGTCTCTGAAAAACCAACTTCAGGACTAAATGGTAAATTTGATAATTTTGATTTTACCAAAGAGGAAAGTGAAGAAGGGTATAAGAACTTTAGTGTCATAAAATGTAAAATTAAAAGCATTGAATGGCTTTATTTAGCCGCTAAAGGACATCGTAGAGCACTTATCAATTTCGAAGGATCAAAAAAATTTACTTGGTTGGTTCCTTAATTATTTTTTATATTTTTTAGAAAAATCGACATAATGCTTCCCATTTTCTAAAATAGCTTTAATTTCTTCGTCTGTTACCTTGCGAATAACTCTGCCAGGGCTACCTACTACAAGAGAATTGTCTGGAATAACTTTGTTTTCAGTGATCAAAGTATTTGCTCCCACAATACAATTTTTTCCAATTTTAGCGTTATTTAATATAATACTTCCTATACCGATAAGAGTATCATCAGAAATTTGACAACCATGTAACATCACCATGTGTCCTACTGTAACTCTTTTGCCAACAGTTAATGGATAGCCTGGATCGGTGTGAAGTACGCTACCGTCTTGTATATTAGAATTCTCACCTATTGTAATAAGTTCAATATCTCCCCTTAAAACAGCATTAAACCAAATGCTTGAATTTTTTTCTAATTTTACCTTACCGATAATTGTTGCATTAGATGCAACCCAAGATTCAGGGTGAACTTCTGGAACATTTTTTTCGAAGTCATAAATCATTATTTTATGTATAATACATTATGGTTTTAACTAAAACACCTATCTGTAACTTTGGAGAAAAAGCTAATACTTTTAAATTAAAAGGAACTGACGGTAAAATTCATAAACTTGAAGATCACCTTGGAAAAAATGGATTACTAGTTATGTTTATTTGTAATCACTGCCCTTATGTAAAAGCTGTTATTGAAAACATTGTAGATGATTGTAAAAATCTGGAGAAAGAAGGTTTGAAGTCTATAGCAATAATGTCCAATGATACGAAAGATTATCCAGAAGATTCTTTTGAAAATATGATTTCTTTTGCTAAAAAATATGAGTTTATGTTTCCTTATTTGATTGATGAAACTCAAGAAGTGGCAAAAAAATATGGTGCCGTATGTACGCCAGATTTCTTTGGTTATAATAATAAACTTGAGTTGCAATACAGAGGTAGAATAAAAGAGTTAAAAGATTTGAAACCCGTAGGAAATTCTGAGAGCGATTTATTGAAAGCAATGCGTTTAGTAATCAAAACTGGAAAAGGACCAAAAGAGCAAATTCCAAGTATGGGCTGTAATATTAAGTGGACTAAGTAATGTTTGTTATATCAACTAGAAATTTTCCTCCTGAAATCGGTGGTATGCAAAATTTAATGGGCGGATTAGCAAATGCCCTTGTCAATCATGGACCTGTTAAAGTTTTTGCAGATAAATCAGAAAATTTTGAAAAACACGATAAATTTTCAAAGGCAGAGATTGAAAGATTTGGAGGAATAAAATTACTAAGAAAATATAGAAAAGCAAACAGAGTTGCTGAATATATAAAAAGTAATCAAAATATTAGATCAGTTTTTTTCGATCATTGGAAAAGTGTTGAAAAGATTAATTTTCAAATAATAAAAAATATACCAACTTTTTGTCTCATACATTCAAAAGAGATAAACCATCCAAAAGGTTCTGGGCTAAACAAAAGAGTTTTAAATTCTCTCTCCAAAATACAATATATAATTGCAAATTCAAATTTTACTAAAAATTTAGCTATTCAAATTGGCTTATCTGAAAAAAAAATTCATGTCATTCACCCGGGCCATGATAAGCCAATAAAAATTGAAAATAACTTCCAGATTGAAGCGGATAATCTTTTTAAAGATTCTTTTCCAAAGATATTAACAGTTGCAAGACTTGATAGAAGAAAAAATCATCAAAATATTTTAATGTGTATAAGAAACCTGAAAGAAAAATTTCCTAAAATAAAATATATTAGTATAGGTGATGGAGAAGAAAAAAATAAATTATCATCTCTAACAAAAGAATTAAATATTGAAAAAGAAGTTCTTTTTATTAACGAAGCAAATCAGAAATTAAAAATAGGGCTAATTAAAAATGCAAACCTGTTTTTAATGCCCTCAATAATATTTAAAAAGTCTGTTGAGGGTTTTGGAATATCTTTTCTAGAAGCTGCAAGTTATGGTGTGGGGTCTATCGGTGGTAAGGATGGTGGAGCAAGCGATGCTATAAAAAATAAAGAAACCGGCTTAATATGTGATGGAGAGGATATTAATTCAATTTATGAAAGTGTTATAAAATTTTTTGAGAATGATAATTATAAAAAATATGGGTCAAATGCGTTAAAATTCTCTGAAAATTTTACTTGGAACAAGATAGTTAAAAAATATCTAGATTTAATTTAAATTAGCCTTAATATTTTCAAGCACAGTGGAAACCTCAAGATCTTTTAATTTTTTTACTTCAATAGGTTTAAAATTTTCACTGCCAAGACTCACTTTTTCTGGAGATTTGTGGCTTCCAAATAAAACCAAACCTTTTTTATTTAAATGAGCAGAAATATGTGCTGGTCCAGTATCGTTTGAAATTATATAACTTGCTCCTTTTATGAACCCCACTAACTCCATCAAATTCAAAGGAGTTTCTTTATTCAAAATTACATTAACATTTAGTTTTTTTGCCATAGCAATTTCCTTAGGGCCAGGAGCCACAACAATATTATATTTACCTCCATAAATATTTTTAATTTCTTTTATTAGCTGGGTAAAATAAGGCCACACTTTATCTTTGTGCTTTGACGAACAAAAAGGAAAAAGGGCAATATAATTTCCTTCTATATATTGATTCATTAAACTTTTAACATTTTTAATTGCCCAAGTTAAATCTGGTTTCTCTGTATAGTTTGTATTAATTCCACTTTTTTCCAACTGAATTTTCATTCTTTTTAGAACTGGTTCTTGATCAAAATCCTCCTTCTTCTGACCTTCCTCTAACGAAGTTTCTGAGCTTGACCAATTAACATCTTTAAAAAAAAATTTTCTATAAAATTTTGTTCTAGATGAATTTTGTAAATCAAAAACTTTTGTAAAAGAGAATCTTTCAATCGTTTTCTTGAGTTTAAGTAAATAGAATATATTCCATCTTGGAAGTCTTTTATCAATTAAAACTCCGTTGATATAAGGACAGTACGACATAAAATTCGCATATGGGGTAGTTGTAAGCAAAAGAACTTTATCATTGGGAAAACTTTGCTTAATGTCCTTCATGGCCCCATTAGCCTGTATTAAATCCCCTAAAGAACCATGCTTGATAATCAATATATTTGACATTAAAAGTTAAAATAACATAATTTATAAATAGTCAATGAAAAAAATTTTAGCCGAGATATCTGTGGGTGAATTGCTAGATAAATTGACTATTTTAGAGATTAAACTAGAAAAAATCAGCGACAAAGAATCTCTAAAAATAATTGAAAAAGAATACCAGCTTTTAAATAAGACAGACGGTGTAGACAAAAATCAATACAAAGCTTTGTTCGATGAATTAAAATCAACAAACAGAAAATTATGGGATATAGAGAACGAAAAAAGGCTTTGTGAAAAAAATTCAGATTTTGGAGAGAAATTCATTCAGGTTTCTAGAGATGTACATTTCATGAATGATAAAAGAGCTAAAATTAAATCAAAAATAAATCAATTGAGCGGTTCCAATATTAGAGAAGTAAAACAATATACAAAGTATTAATTTAAAATAATTATTACCTTGGATACTCCAATCTCTTTTCTATTATTTTAACAAAAGTGTGAATCAAAAAAGTAATAAACAAGTATATACTGCCTGCAACAATAAAAATCTCTATAGGTTTGAAAGTTGTAGATATTATAAACTTAGCAACACCAGTTAAATCCATCAAAGTTACAGTACTTGCCAGAGAAGTTCCTTTAAGCATTAATATCATCTCGTTACTATAAGCTGGTATCGATTGTCTAATGGCGATAGGAAGTTTAATTTTATAAAAAATATTCTTTCTTGAAATTCCAAGACTTTGTCCGGCCTCTATATATCCCTTGTCAATTGTTTCAAATGCGGATCTTAAAATTTCTGATGTATAAGCACCAGTATTTAAAGCAAAAGCAATTATAGCGCACCAATGAGGTTCTTTTAAAACAACCCAAAGAAAGCTGGATCTTAAGTATTCAATTTGTGCAAGTCCGAAATAAATAATAAAAAGCTGAACAAGCATAGGCGTTCCTCTGAAAACATATGAATAATAATAAGAAAAGTTTTTAAGAAATTTATTTTTTCCTGTTCTTAAAATTGCAAAGAAAGTTCCTAAGAAAATACCAAAAATAAGTGATAATGAAACTAATTTCAATGTAACCAAAGTTGCATCTAATAACTTTGGAAAACTGGAAATCATTAAATCAAAATCCATTAATATCCCCTTTGATAATGAACTTCTAATTTGTTCAAAATCTTCATACTAAAAAAAGTTAAAATTAAATATAAAACAGCTGCGAATGAATAGAAGAGCAAAGGATCTCTGGTGGAGCCTGCTGCTATATATGACTGCCTCATTATTTCAACTAAACCTGTTACAGATATTAAAGCAGTATCTTTAAGAGTAATTTGCCAAACATTAGTAATATTTGGTATTGCCAATCTTAACATCTGGGGAAGGATTACTTTAAAAAAAGATAAGTTTTTTTTTAATCCTAACACCTTGCTAGCTTCAAATTGACCACGTTTAATTGATAGATAGGCCCCTCTAAAAACTTCTGTAGAATATGCTCCAGAAATTATTCCAATTGAAAAAGCACCTGTTATAAAGGCATTTATTTCAATATAGCCTTCGTATCCAAAAATCTTTGCAACAAACATTACAGCAGTACTACCGCCGAAGAAGAAAAGATAAATAACTAATAATTCAGGAACGCCTCTTATAACTGTGGTGTAAAAATTGCCTATAAAATTTAAAATTTTATTTTTTGAAATTTTTAATGGCGTAAAGATAAGAGCAAAGAAAAATCCGATTAACATTGCGGTTATCGCAACCGCTAAAGTCATCAAAGTTGCAAAAAAAAGTTCGTCTCCCCAACCGTTTTTACCAAATGCTAGAAGTTCCATTTTATAAGGCGGTTGAATTAACAACCGCCTAAATAATTATTTTTTACATAGACGAATCAAAGCCAAACCACTTAATAGCGAGTTCACTTATCTTTCCATCTTTTCTTGCTTTTTTGATCGCTTTGTTAAAGTCTTTAAGCAATTGCCCATCTCGTTTTCCCATTGCAGTGCTAGATCCGAATTGAGCTTCTTGTCTTAAGCCAACTCCTACACCATTACCAAAATGACCGCCTCTATATTCAGGGCCAACTAAAACAACATTTTTTCCTGAAGCTTTAGCATAATCTGTGAACGAAGATATTGCAGCTAAGGCAACATCACATCTTCCCGATGATAAATCTAAGTTTACATCATCTTGGGTTTTATAAGTTCTAACATTAACTTTTCCTACATCACCTGACTCCAAAAAGTTTTGGTGAATAGTTCCTGTTTGAACACAAACTTGCTTGCCAGAAAGTGCTGCTGTTAAAGTTTTTAGATCTTTAGATGTAGATCCACCTTTTTTATTGAGGTTTAAAACTTTACTAGTTTTCATACCTTCTAAATCAGAACCTTTCATTACTGCAAGAGAAGCTTTCTCATCTGCGTAACCTTGTGAAAAAGTTATTACTTTTTTTCTCTCATCTGTAATAGACATTCCTGCCATTATCGCATCGTATTTTCTCATTCTAAGAGCTGGGATCATTCCGTCCCAATCTTGCTCAACGATGGTACATTCATGTCCCATATAACCACACAGAACATTTGCAAGCTCCACCTCAAAACCAATTAATTTTCCATCTGCTGATTTTGAATTCCATGGAGGATATGCACCTTCTGTGGCTATCCTAACTTTATCCGCATAAACATTTGATGTGATCAAAAATAAAAATGCAAATATTGATAGAATTACTTTTTTAATTCTCATCATTTCCCCTCCTAAGTTTTGAGGATATTATTCCACATTTTTCTGATGATAAAAAGCTTAATTAAGCGAGATTATTTGTGAGATGAGGAAGCAAAACTCCATCTACAATCGAAACTAGGTATAAAAACTTCTGACAGTTCTGCGTTTCCGAAGTTATTTTCTAAAACTCCTAACCAGTTTTTAACTTGTTTTGGGTTTTTTGAAAGACAACCAACTTGGGCTGTAATTATTCCACCTGGCTTAAGAATTCTTTTTAAGCCTTTCATATTTTTTGCAGCTAAGTTTATACAGAAATCATCGTCGTTAAGGTCAACAAAAATTTTATCGTATTTTGAATCTTTAACTTTCTTAATACTTTCAAAAGCATCTCCCCAAAAAGTCTTTACATTGTTATTTGCTTTCACTTCTCCACAAATCTTTGGAAGGTGTTTTTGACAAACTTTTACCACTTCAGGATCGAGTTCGTACCAATCAACAAGGTCAAATCCTTTTGAGAGAAGTTCCCTAGCCACGCCTCCATCTCCACCACCTATTATTGCTGCGCTAGAATTATCTTTGGACAAGCTAAGAGCTGAATTAACAAATTGACCACTATATTTTTTTTCATCTCTTTCAGCTACTTGCAATTCGCTATCTATAAAAAGAGCATTGCCAAACTCTTCCAATTTTAAAACTTCAATGTGTTGGCCAACTTTTGATACGAAGTTTTCCAAAACATCGCTCACAACATAATATTTTTTATGTCCAGGTGTGCTGTATATATCTTCATATACACCCTTGTTGCTTCTATCAAAGCTTCTAACTACAGCTCTATCATGTTTAATCTCCTCTTTTAAAATATCTAAAGCTGCTGTAGGTGAGATTTTTCCACAAGTAAAGAAATCAAAACTAATTATGCCTTTTTCAGGAAAAGTGTGAAAACTCATATGACTTTCAGCTAAAAGAGCTAAACATGTATATCCTTGTGGTTTAAATACTTTTTCAGAAATGTTTAGAACTTCTATTTTGGCCTTTTTTGCTATCTTGTATATAACCTTGCTGTAAAAATCGGGAGAGTAATCCCGTTTTACCCCTAAAAAATCTATTGTTACGTGTTCTCCAACTTTTTTCATTTTTTTTACGACTCGTTATATTTTTTTTAGCTTGTTATTTTATTTTTTACAACTAAAAATTCATTGTTGATAAAAATTGGAGATTGATTTTGAAAAATAATTGGTCAAAAAAAATTGCAAATAATTATGTAAAAAGGTACAAAAAACTTGGTTTTTCTAAGGATTTAGCCCTAAGAGTTTACACAACACGCCTTCTAGGAAGGAACAAAGAACTAGTTTTGCATGGAGGAGGGAATACCTCTGTGAAGACCACAATTAAAGATATTGATGGTAAAAAATATGAAGTTCTGTGCGTTAAGGGAAGCGGTTGGGATATGGCCGATATAGAGCCTCCTGGACTTCCTGCTGTTAAATTAAAACCTCTATTATCCCTTAAAAATAAAAAATATTTGTCTGATGAAGATATGGTTGCTTATCAAAAAAGAAATTTGATTGATATTAAGTCACCTAACCCATCTGTTGAAACGTTTTTACATGCATTTTTACCTTTTAAATATGTGGATCACACACATGCTGATGCGGTAATGAATATAACAAATAGACCTGGAGGATTAAATTTTTGTAAAAAAATATTCGGAAAAAAAGCTAGTATAG
Organism: uncultured Pelagibacteraceae bacterium; assembly: GCA_902554135.1. The sequence goes on from CACDNJ010000006.1 coordinate 8,778, forward strand.
TCCCTTATGTAATGCCTGGTTTTATGTTAGCGAAAAAAATAAATGAGGTTTACTCAAAAAATCCAAACATAAATTGTCTGATATTAATGAATCATGGGATTTTTACTTTTTCCGATGACTGTAAAGAAGCTTATGATTTAATGATAAAATATGTATCAAAAGCTGAAAAAGCAGTGAAAAAACTAAGAAGCAAAAAAATCAAACAAATTAAAAAATTCAATACAAAATTTAACCCTCATGAAGTTGCCCCAATAATAAGAGGCCTTTTGTCTGAAAATAAAGATCAAAAATTTGTTATCAATTATAGATTAAACAAACACTTAAAATATTTTATCAATGGAAAAAATGTTAGGTCATATTCATCTAGAGGCACTGCAACACCAGACCATGTAATTAGAGTTAAGCCTTTTCCTTTGATAATTACGCCTAGAAAAAATTCTTCTATTGAAGACTTTAAAAAAACAGCACAAAAAGCTTTTGAGAGTTATAGAAAAAAATATATTAACTATTTCAAAGTGAATAGTAAAAAAGTTAAAGGAAAAAAAGTAATGTTGGATACTTCTCCAAGAGTAGTTTTGGTTCAAAATGTTGGCATGTTTAGTGTTGGTAAAGATTTAAGTGCAGCAAGGATAGCCGGGGATTTAACCGAAACAAATGCTAGGGTAATTAGCTCTGTTGAAGAAACCTCAACTTATAAATTTATTCCAGAGAAAGATCTTTTTGATGTTGAATATTGGTCTCTAGAACAAGCAAAAATTAAAAGAAAGAAAAAACTTCTTGAAGGAAATGTTGTTGTTGTCACAGGAGGTACAGGCACTATAGGTTTTGAAACTTACAAAATGTTTAAAAGTTATGGAGCAGAAGTGGTTTTGCTTGATTACGATTTAAAACGTTTAAGTGAAGTACAATCTAAGATTAAAGATCTTTGCATTCATTGTGATGTGACAAATAAAAAAAGTGTTAAAAGTGCATTTAAAAAAATCTGCGAAAAATTTGGAGGCTTTGATATTTTGATTTCAAATGCTGGAGCTGCTCCTGGTGGTGCAATTGGCGATGTAAGTGATGAGGTTTTAAGAAAAAGTTTTGAAATTAATTTCTTTTCACATCAAAACTGTGCGTCTGAGGCTATTAAAATAATGAAAAAGCAAAATACTAATGGATGCCTACTTTTTAATATTTCAAAACAATCTGTAAATCCTGGAAAAAATTTTGGTCCTTATGGCTTACCAAAATCTGCATTGCTTAGTCTATGTAAGCAATACGCGGTAGACTATGGGTCTTATGGTATTAGATCTAATGGGGTAAATGCGGATAGAATAAAAAGTGGTTTGATGACTGAGAAAATGATTAAAACTAGAGCAAAAGCAAGATTGGTGAGTACCGACACGTATATGAAAGGAAATTTATTATCAAACGAAGTAAAAGCAGAAGATGTTGCTAAAGCATTTTTTCATTTAGCTGTTTCAAAAAAAACTACTGGAGCAGTTCTTACTGTTGATGGTGGTAATATAGCAGCCTCTTTAAGATAATTTTAAATCACTCAGGCAAAAGAACCGGAAAAACAGGTTTCATTTTTAAAAATAATCTTTGGTATTCCTGTTTAATGCATTTGTTCATAATACAAGTAATACCAGCCGAATTAGAAATTTTTTCTGCTTCTGTATTTTGAATACCAAATTGTAACCATAAAACCTTTGCCCCAATCTTAACTGTTTGTTTGGCTATCTCTGGTGCTTCTTTAGATGGACGAAAAACATTCACTATATCTATTGGAGTGGAAATATCCTCTAATTTTTCAACTATAGTTTCGCCGTGTACTTTTTTTCCTTTGGAAATAGGATTTACCGGTATCACCTTGTAACCAAATTCTAGAAGATATTTCATAACAATAATTGAAGGTTTTAATCTTGTTTTGGCTACAGCTTCCCCCTCTTTAACTGTGCTTGCTCCAACCATTGCAATTGTTTTTGCGGAATCAAGGGTTTGTTTGATTAAGTTATCGTCTGTCATTTATCTTTCCATTTAGGAGTTCTTTTTTCTAAAAAAGCAGAGATACCTTCTTTAGCATCCAAAGCCATCATATTTTCACTCATCACCCTACTTGTGTATTTGTAGGCTTTATCTAATGGCATTTCTAATTGTTTATAAAAAGCTTTTTTTCCTATCTTAACAACCTTCTTTGATTTAGAGGCAATGTTTTCTGCTAATTTTAAAACTTCTTCTTCCAGTGTTGAAGTATCAAAATGATCATTGATAAGACCAATTTCTTTTGCATGTTGAGCACTAACTGGATCTCCCGTTAAAAGCATCTTCATTGCTTTTTTTTCGATTAACATTTCTGCTTAAAGCAACCATGGGTGTACTACAGAAAAGTCCTATGTTAACACCGGGTGTACAAAACTTTGCTTCATTTGTGCTTAAAGCCAAATCGCAAGTCGCAACTAATTGGCATCCTGCTGCAAAGGCAGCTCCATGAACTTTTGCAATAACAGGCTTGTTGCCATTTATAATAACCATCATTAGTTCTGAACAAAGATCAAATAATTTTTTGTAATTAGGTTTTCCTTTTAAAGATCGAACTTCTTTTAAGTTATGGCCGGCACTAAAACCTTTTCCTGATCCCTCTAAAATAATTACTCTTGTTTTCTCATCTTTATCAAGATCTTTAAATGCGGCAGTTAAGGATTTAAGCATACCTAAAGATAAAGAATTATAGGTGCTAGGATCATTTAATTTTATACGTGATATGCCGTTGTTAGAACCTTGAATGGAAATATATGAATCTTGTTTCATTTAAATAATCTTTTTAATCCTTCTGTTGATGCTTCGCAGACCCCTTTTTCTGTGATTAATCCTGTCACATATTTAGCAGGTGTAACATCAAATGCCAAATTCATTGCTTTGCTTTTTTTTGGGTAAATTAAAACTTTTGTTACTTTGTTGTTTTTGTCTAAACCTTCTACGTGGGATAATTCTTCTGAATTTCTCTCTTCTATTGGAATATCTTTGAAATTTTTCAAATTCCAATCAATTGTTGAGCTTGGTAAAGCTACATAAAAAGGAACTTTGTTGTCATGAGCTGCTAGAGCTTTGAGATAGGTTCCTATTTTATTTGCAACATCTCCTGTTGAAAGAGTTCTGTCGGTTCCAGTAATACACATATCTACCTCACCTCTTTGCATTAAAATACCTCCTGTATTATCAGCAATGATTGTGTTTGATATTCCTTCTTCATTTAGTTCATATGATGTTAAATTAGCCCCTTGGTTTCTGGGTCTAGTCTCATCTACCCAAACATGCACTTTAATTCCTTTTTGATGTGCATGATAAATAGGAGAAGTCGCTGTACCCCAATCGATAGTGGCAAGCCATCCTGCATTACAATGAGTCAAAATATTTACCGTATCTTTTTTCTTTTTAGAAATTTTCTCAATTATTTTTAGTCCATTTAAACCAATATTCTTACAAAAACCTATATCTTCTTCGCAAATAGCTTTTGCTTCATTTATCGCCATTTTCAAAATATCAGCGCTGTTTACTCCTGATAATTTTTTCATCATTCTATCTACTGCCCATTTTAAATTAATAGCAGTAGGTCTAGATTGAATTAAATCTTCACTAGCTTTTTTAAGAAATGATTGATCATTTTTTTCAATAATAGCTAAAACCAAACCATAAGCCGCTGTGGCTCCTATTAATGGAGCACCTCTAACCTCCATAGTTTTGATGGCATTGACTGAATCTTTAACAGTTTTTAAATCTTTAATTATAAATTGGTGAGGAAGTTTTGTTTGATCAATAATCTTTACAATATTATTTTCAAACCAAATTGTTCTAAAAGCTTTTCCATTAATATGCATTATTTTTTTAAAACTCTTCCAGCAATATATTGTAATTTTTTTATAGTTTTTTTTGTTCTTAATTTAGGATCTGTTATTATGGCTGTGTCTAAACAATTGTTTGCTGGATCTTTATCAATAGAAAAATCTTTAAAAGTTTTAATCACTTCTTTAATCATATTTTGAGCATTTGAAGCATTTTTTTGCAATGTTTGTATAACCATAGCGACATCAACTTCGTCATGGTCGGGATGCCAACAATCGTAGTCTGTTACCATGGCAACTGTACAATATCTAACTTCGGATTCTCTAGCTAATTTAGCCTCTGGCATATTAGTCATTCCGATAACATCTGCTTTCCATGATCTGTAAAGATTGGATTCAGCCAGAGTTGAAAACTGTGGGCCTTCCATAACAACATAAGTTCCTCCCAACTGATGATTAATATTTAATTTTTTTAAAGCTGACTCACAACACTCTCCAAGACCTTTGCTTGTGGGCTTAGCCATAGATACATGGGCTATTATTTCTTCATCAAAAAAAGTTTTTACTCTGGAGAAAGTTCTGTCTATAAACTGATCAACAATTACAAACGTGCCTGGACTTAAATTTTCTTTTAGTGAACCAACTGCTGAAACAGATATAATGTCTGTCACACCCATTTGTTTCATTGCATCAATATTGGCTCTAAAATTAATATTGGTTGGACTAATTTTATGTCCTCTAGAATGTCTCGGAATAAAACATATTTCTTCTCCACTATAACTTGCAATTAAAATTTCATCAGATGGATTTCCCCATGAAGTTTTCACTTTCTTCCATTTGGTCTTTTCAAAACCTTCCATTTTGTAAAGCCCACTACCACCAATAATCCCAAGCTTTCTTTTTTTCATAGTTTAATTATTATTCTTTTTTTGTTATTTAATGAAGTAAAATATGGATTTAAAAAAGTTTATAAGATCTATTCCTGACTACCCTAAAAAAGGTATTTTATTTAGAGATATCACCACTCTAATAAAAGACTCTAAAGCGTTTAACCATTCTATAGACAAAATTATTGATATTTCTAAGAAAATAAATTTTGACAAAGTTGCAGCAATAGAATCTAGGGGATTTGTATTCGCGTCCGCTGTCTCCTATAAGTTGAAAAAGCCTCTGATTATGATGAGGAAAAAAAATAAACTTCCTGCGGAAAAATATTCTGTAGATTTCCAACTTGAGTATGGAACAGCAACATTGGAGGTTCATAAGGATTCTATAAATAAAAGTGAAAAAATTTTAATTATCGATGATTTAATTGCAACTGGTGGAACAGCAGAAGCTGGTGCTAAACTAGTAGAAATTTCTGGTGGAAAAGTTGCTGGTTTTATATTTATTATAAATTTGTTTGATCTGGGTGGAAACAAAAAGCTGATCGATAAATCTTACTTTACAGAAAGTTTGATAGAATTTCCCGGTCATTAAATATTAAAATTTAATAATTATTAATCAAAAAATCTCTTATATAATCTTTCAGTTCAGCTTTACCAAAATGCTTATAAACTTTGTTAGAAAGATTTTTGTTTGTTAACGCTGATGCATACCTTTCTCCCGGTCTTTTAGGCAAATATCTAATTCTTGTATTAAACATTTTAGCAACATCTAAGATTGAGTAGGTTTTGTGGTTTGCAATACTGTAATGCCTACATAATTTTTTTTTCCAAGCTTGGTAACAAATTTCAACAGTATCATGTATGTGTGTAAATCTTCTTGTTTGTGTTCCCGGTTTAACTACAGGCAGTGGTTTTTTTAATTTATAATGATATTCAAATATACCTATAACTGTTGCCATATCACCTTTACATATTTGATGTGGACCATAAACATTATAAAAGTAAATAACTTCATATTTAAAATTAAACCACTTTTTTAAATTCTCCAGCAATTCTAGATTCTTTGCCTTTGTAAAAGCATAAGGAGATAAATTTTTATCATTCCCCTTATTTCCTAATGAAGCAGATGTGGCAGAATAAATAAGTTTGATTTTATTTTTCAAACAATAATTAAAGACAGCATTAGTTCCTACAGAGTTAGAACTAATACACTCATTCATTTTAATAAAGCTTTGGTAAATTCTGGCAAATTCACCGAAATGAAAAACAGATATAATATCTTTGGGATTTTTTAAAATTTGAGAAATATTTTTTGTGTCCCCTCTTATATATTTTACTCTTCTATTTTTAATATGATTTTTTTTTGATCCTGAGGAGTAGTCATCAATACTAAGAATTTTGTGTTTTGTTTTTTTTAGCAATAAGTGAATCAAGTTAGTACCCACAAAACCAGCGCCTCCTGTAACTAAAATTTTCTTAATTGTTGGCATTCAAGATTTATATTTTAAAAATTGATTAAATCAACAATTGATTTTATTAACCAATTCTTTTAATAATTAAACATATTGGATCATTTCTTTTTTAAATTATAATATGAAAAAAATCATTGTAACGGGTGGCCAAGGCTTTATTGGAAGCAACCTTGTTGAATTTTTGTTGAATAAAAATTATTTTGTCATAAACATTGATAAATCGAGCTATTCGGCAAATCCATATAATGTAAGAAATTTCAAGAAAAATAAAAACTACATTTTTTTTAAAGTAGATATAAACAACAAAAATAAAATATTTAAAATATTAAAAAAATTTAAACCTGTTGGCATCTTTAACTTAGCCGCAGAAACTCATGTTGATAGATCTATTGATAATCCTCAAGCTTTTTTAAAAACAAATATCTTTGGTGTTTTTAACTTGCTGGAATCTATAAAATTATTTAAAAAAAAATTTAAAAAAAAAATCAAGCTAGTACATGTGTCAACTGACGAAGTATATGGTGATATTAGAAAAAGCACTCAGGTTAATGAAAATTATAATTATAATCCAAGTTCTCCTTATTCTGCCTCTAAGGCTGCTGCTGATCAATTAATAAAGTCGTACTTTAGAACTTACGGATCTCAAGTTGTTATAGCTAACGCTTGTAATAACTATGGTCCAAACCAGTTACCTGAAAAATTTATCCCAAAAGTTATTTTTAATATATTAAACAACAAACCAATACCTCTTTATGGCAAAGGAAGGAATGTAAGAGAATGGATCTATGTTAAGGATAATTGTGAAGCCTTGTTAAAAATATTTTTAAGAGGAAAGATTGGAAAAAATTATAATATAGGAACTGGGATAAGAGTAAAAAATATCGAACTAATAAGAAATATCTTGAATATAGCAAAAAAAAATAAAATAGTTTTAGGGAGAAGAAATAAAATAAAATTTGTTAAAGATAGACCTGGTCACGATAAAAGGTATGCTATAAACTCAACTAGAATTAAAAGAGAATTAAATTGGAGATATAAAACCTCTCTGTCACAAGGTTTAAATAAAACTTTTAATTGGTATATGAATAACAAAAAGTTTTTTAAACTGATTTCTAAAAAAAATATCAACAAAAGATTTGGATTAAAAATTTGAGCTTAAAAAAAGATAATAAACTAATATTTTTTTTTATTTTTTTAACTTGTGTTTTTTTAAGTTTTTCTCATTCCTTACACCAAGTGGCTGTAAATGGTGGTTTGGTCCTCTCGGAAATCATAAAATATCCCGAGCCCATATCGCCAATGAAATACTATTATTTCAATAGTTGGACACTACTACATCAATTTTCAGAAGTTTTTTTAAATTTAGGATTTTCGGTTGAAAATGTTTCAAGAATAATTCTTTTTTTATCTACTTTATGTTTTGCTCTAAGCTCATTTATAATTGTTCATCGATTTACTTCTAATAGATTTTTAGCGCTTCTAATGAGCATTTTGATGCTAGTATTAGAAAAAAATTTTGGAGACACTGATTATCCTTCCCTTATATTTTCAAATCATAGTTTTGGGATGTTTAGCTTAGCGGTTTCATCGCTTATTTTTAGTTTAATTTTAAATGAAAATTACAAATCCTCAGGTTTTTTTACATTATTATTAATTTCCATACATCCGGTCATTGGTCTTTGGATTTTGTCTGTCTTAATGCTTAGTATAATTCTGCTAAAAGATAAAAAAATAAATTCAGATTTATTTAAAGGTGCGGCTTTTGGTTTGATTATAACGGCTTTAAGTCTAACTCTATTTTTTAGTAATAAAATTGGAAAATTAGATTTCGATACCCAAACCCTGAAAACATATATGGAATTATGGGATGGGCATAGAAACCAATCAGGTTATTTGCATTATGAATATCTAATTAAAACCCTGGCGCTACTTTTTATAATAAATGCCTATTATATCTTGATAAACAAGGGGAAAAAAAATTTTTTTTCCATAGTTATTAATTCAACAATAATATTTTCATTAGTTATTTATTTGTTGTACAAATTTTTTCCACAAATATTCCCAGGACTTTTTATCGATGCAATGCCCTCGAGATTTTTAATACTACATTCTTTCGTTGGTTGGCCTATAATTATTTCTGTCATATATGTTATTTTTTCACAATTTAAGGTAACTAAAAAATTTATAAAAATATTTATTTTTGCAGTTCTAATAACTTATTCGATACAGCATTATAAGAATTTTATTAAAGTAAAAAACGGATTTGTATCAAATGTTTCTAAAGAATCTCAAATATCTGATATGGACATTTCTAATTTAAATTTAGATGGATATCTTATTACAACTTCTAATACTGTAAATTATGTAAACAAATATCTTCTAAAACCAATCTTGCTTGATACTCAATCTTTTGATTTTATTCCATACCATCCATATCTTGTAGAACGTACATTTGAAATACTTGAAGACGTTTATGGTGTTGATATAGAAAATCCACCAAATAGGTATAGCCCTCATATACCAGACGGCTTCATAAAAAAAGTTTTTGAAAATAAAGAAGAATCTGATTGGAAATTGTTGGGAGAAAAATATAATGCAAATTACCTGCTCGTTCCTGTTGATTGGAAAATTAAATCAGATTTGCTTGAGAATAATAAATTCTTTTCAATTTACAAAATTAATTGAGTTTGGATTATTTTTTGTAGTCCTTAATATCTTTAATTACGTATCTTGTTCTGCCCTTCGTTTGTTCAAAGATTCTTGCTAGATAAATACCCATAATTCCTATGGTAGATAATAAAGCTCCTGAAAAAAAAGATATGACAATTAATATTCCAGTTGTCCCGGGAACAGCTACTCCCGCTAATTTTGCATATAAAGCATAAACAATTAATAAAATAGAAAATAAGAACGCAAAAAATCCTAGAAGGACTCCAAGATAAAGTGGTTTGAGTGAATAGCTTGTAACGCCTCTAATAAATTGTGTGACTGGACCTTCGTCAAATAATGAAAATTTAGATTCTCCTGACTCCCTGGCATCTCTTACATAATCTACATATGTTTGTTTAAATCCGACCCACACTGACAATCCACGAATATATGGGTTGTATTCCTTTTGCTCTAAAATTTTATTTAATGCTCTTCTAGATATTAATTTAAAGTCTCCAACATCTTTCTCTAAATCAATATCTGATAATTTATCAATAATTGTGTAAGCGATATTTGTAAAAAATAATTTTGATTTTGCTTCTCCTAATCTTTTTGTTCTTCTGGTATGAACAATATCAAAACCTTTTTCGTGTTGTTTAATTAGTTCTGTAATTAACTCAGGAGGATCTTGAAGATCCGAATCCATATAAACTACACAATCACCAGAACAGTTTTCGAATCCAGCTAAAACACAGGGATTCGTTCCAAATCTTCTGGACATGTTAATAATCTTTATTGGAAACTCTTTCTGTAAATCTATTAGTATTTTTTCTGAACTATCTGATGAATCATCATTAACAAAAACCAGTTCGTAGTTCCAGTTTTCAGTTTTTTTAACTGCCTTATGAACTCTATCGATAAGATTCTTTAAATTTTTCTCTTCATTTCTAAACGAAAAAACAAAAGAAATTAATTTCATAAATATTTGAATAAAAGACTGTCTAATAATATCTTAAAATGATAAAAAAAGTAACCATAGAATATCAAAATGCATTCTTTAGATTTAGTTATTTTGGCCGGAGGTAAGGGATCTAGAATCAAATCTTTATTAAGGAAGAAACCTAAGCCAATGGCGATTTTTAATAAAAAACCATTTCTAGAATATATAGTACAATCTTATAGTAAATATCATTTTAAAAAAATTTTTTTACTAACAGGGTATAGATCCAGTAATATTTTCAATAAATTTCAAAACAAACATTATAACTGTGCTCCAATAACGTGCATAAAAGAAAAGAAACCTATGGGCACTGCTGGAGCTTTGAATAGTTTAAAAAAGAAAAGAATCAATGATTTTATACTAATTAATGGCGATACTTTTCTTGAAGTAGATTTAAATAAATTAGTTAAATCCTGCAGCAAAAGTAGTTATGGCTCTCTAACTTTAATAAAAAACAAGTCGTATAAATCAAACAAAAAATTAGCATCTATGGGTATAAAAAATAATAAAATTATTTATCAGAAAAAAAATAATTTTATGAATGGAGGTGTTTATTTCTTTAAAAAAAAGATTCTGAAGTTTATAAAAAATAAAAATACATCCTTAGAAGATCAACTTCTTCCCAGTTTGATAAAAAAAAGAAAAATTTCAGGATTGGTGGTTAAAAATTTCTTTTTAGATATTGGAACTCCGAAAAATTTTAATAGGGCAAAAAATCTGTTGCTAAAAAATTGCGCAAAACCAGCGGCATTTTTGGACAGAGATGGAGTAATAAATTATGACACCGGATATGTGCATAAAATTAAAGATTTTAAATTTAGACCAGGGGTTATTACAGGTCTGAAGTTTTTAAGAAATAAAAATTATTATATTTTTATAGTTACCAATCAGGCTGGAATAGGAAGAGGAATGTATAATGAAAATCAATTCTATGAACTGCAAAATAATCTGAAAGAGAAACTACAAAAAAAAGATGTATTTTTTGATGATATAAATTTTTGTCCCTATCATCCTGACGCTAAAATAAAAAAATACAGAAAAATAACTGATCTAAGAAAACCGGGAAACTTGATGATAAAACAAATAGAGAATAAATGGCATATAAAACGAAAAAAAAGTTTTATGATTGGTGATAAAATATCTGACAAAATTTGTGCAGCAAAAAGTAAACTATACTTTGAATTCGCTAAAGAGAATTTCCATCTACAGGTTAAGAAAATAATAAAAAAGATTTAATAATTATTAATTACTTTTTTGTTATCAATATTAAAAAGAGTTATTAATTCCTCTATACCTTGTTCGAGAGAAATTTTTGCTTTAAATCCTTTTTTTTCAATTTTTCTATTACTTACAAAATAATCTCTTTTGTCTGGATCTTTTCTATTTGTAATTGTCTTAATCTTTAAATTTTTCATCTGTTTTTTAATTTTTTTTGCTAACATCAATTTACTAATATTTGCAGAAGATAATCCTAAGTTGTAAATATTTGATTTTAACTTATAAAAGTTATTAATTGCATATACGATACCCGAAACAACATCTCTTATATGAATAAAATTTCTTCTAAAGTGTGGTTCAAAAATAGTTAATTTTTTTGTTCTTACTGATTTGTGAACAAAATTATTTACTAATAAATCTGTCCTCATACGATAGCTAAATCCAAAAACAGTCGCTAACCTAAAACAAATAAAGTTGTGTGATTTAACAACCTCATTTTCTGCATCACACTTGGTTCTTCCATAAAGTGATATTGGCCTAAGTGGGCTGTTCTCGTCACAGAATTTATTTTTCTCGCCTATTCCATAACCAGAATTTGTGGTTAAAAAAATTATTTTATTTTTTTTCGAAGATAAAGAAACTAAATCTTTTATCGATTTATGGTTGACTGATATAGCATCTTTCCTATTTTTATCGCACAATGGAGCCCCAACTAATGCTGCTAGAGGTATTATGTACTCATTTTTTCTAATTAGTTCTCTTAGCAATTTGATATCTCTTACATCTTTCTTAATTAGCCTAAAATTTTTATGGTAATAGAGATGGTTGAGAGACCCTTTCTCATATTTCATTAAATCTACAACTGTTACCTTGTGACCCAAATTAATAAGAGTGGTGCATAGCATTGACCCAACATATCCTCCTCCTCCTGTTATTAATATTTTACTCATTTTTTTACTAATTAATTTTATTTAAAATTTCGCATATTTTTTTAACTTTGTTGGCTTTGAGACTCGGATAATTACCAATATAATAACCAAAAAAATGAATGTGCTCAACTTGAGAAAATTTTTTTAAATTTACTCTTTTCAAAAATGGTTTTAAATAAGGTTGTCTGAGCTGATTTCCGCCGCCCGCGTTTCCTCTTCTGAATTCTATATTGTGTTTTTTTAAAGTTGACTCAAAGTTTTCTCTGAATTTAAAATCTTTCCTCCTAAAAACAACGGGTAGAGCATAGTTTGAACTACCTTTTACATCGTATTCAGTTCTATATTTTCTTGGATCAATTAATTTTAAAAATAGTTTTAAGTTTTTTGTTCTCAGAGAATTATTTCTGTTAAGTCTCTTTAGTTGGCTTAAACCAATTGCTGCACCTATCTCATTATTTCTAAAATTAAAAGTCGGATAAAGAAATATAAATTGGGGTGATAATTTGGGATATTTTTTAATCATTTGTTTTTGAAATTTAGAGCTGCTGGACTCTCTTGACATTCCGTGAGATCTAAAGATTCTTGCTTTTTCATAAATTTTTCTATCATTGGTACATATCATCCCCCCTTCAATTGTTGACATATGATGGGCATAATAAAATGAAAAATTAGATATCAAGCCAAACGTTCCTAATTTCTTGCCTCTAAAAGTTGCTCCGTGAGACTCACATACGTCTTCGATAAGTAGAATGTTTTTTTTTTTAATATATTTTAAAAGTTTGTTTGACAAACCGTTAAATCCTTGAGCATGAGTTATAAAAATTGCCAAGGTATTTTTGTTGATTTTTTTTATAACTTGATTTTCATCCATAGATAAATTTTTAGGATTAACATCAACAAAAACAGGTTTGAAGCCACTCATAATTACAGAATTTATATCTGATACCCATGTAAGCGATGGAACTATGATCTCATTTTTTTTTGATAAAAAACTTTTAAGAATTAGCATGCTGATAAGATTTGCGGAAGAGCCTGAATTCACAAAAGTACTGTACTTCACTCCCAGCCATCTAGACCATCTTTTTTCAAATTCCAAAACCTTCTTAGATTGCGTGAGCACTATATTTTTGTTCTTTAAAAGTTTTCTAACCTCGTTCATATCCGAGTTTGAGAAGTTATTGTGCATTAAAGGGTGGTTAATTTTCATGCTCTTTTTCTGTTAATTGATTGAAAATAATTTTACTTCCTGATGCTGTAAAATTGAATGGAACAGTTGTTAAATTTTTATATTTTTTAAAAAAATTTTTTCTTCTATTTTCCTTCATGTACATTAATAAAAAACCTCCTCCACCTGCTCCTAAAAGCTTGCCCCCTAAAGCACCACTTTTAATTGCCTCATCATAAATTTCGTTAATTTTTGAATTTGAGATCATACTACTTAGGGCTTTTTTTTCTATCCATGTGTCATGTAAAAGTCTACCGAAATCATCTATATCTCCTGATTTCAATATTTTTTCAGCCTCTTCCACATAACTCATGATCCTTATAATGCTCTCCCTTTTATCAGTTGTAAGTTTATTTGCATACTGATTAGCAATTTTTTCTGCTGTTCTATTTATACCGGTATAGATTAGAAGAAGATTTTTATTTAATTTTTTAATATTTTTTGTTGAAGGAATTTTTTTTACGGAAATAGAATTGTTTTTATTAAAAATTATTTTATTAAAACCCCCAAACGAGGCTGAAGTCTGATCTTGAGATCCTACAACTTCACCCATAACTTCTTGTTCAAAATAAATACTTTTTTTAGCCAGTTTTAATTTATCTAATTTAATATTTTTTATTTTACACAAAGCTTGCATCAAACCTACTGTAAAAGATGAGCTTGATCCCATTCCGCTTCTTGCAGGTAAATCTCCATGATAATGAATTTCTAGACCATGCTTAATTTTTAAGTGTTTTAAAAGTTCTCTTACAGCCTTGTGATTTATTTGATTAATATTCTTTACATTCTCAATCTTTCTCCAAACAATTCTATATTTTTGTTTAAAATATTGAGGAGAAAATCTACAGGTTATATATATATGTTTGTCAATTGTAGTGGATAATACTGCCCCGCCATTTCTTTTATACCAAGAGGGATAATCACTTCCTCCTCCAAAAAAAGATATGCGATATGGTGTTTTTGTAACTATCATTTATTCATTTTTCATTATAATAATCACCATACTCAACTAAAATCGTACTTTTACCATCTTCACGTTGTAATGCTTTTTGGTAAGATGGAAAAATATCTGACGCTTCTTCAAGTCGTATTATTTCCACAGTAGTCAAAACTTTTTTGAATGCTTCAGTAAAATCTCCTACATGTTGTTGTTGGGGATGTAGTGGTCTTTGTGATCCAATAGAAGTCCTTATAATTGCTTTTGTTTTAAACTGACCTTGGGACATGACATTAAATTTATCCAAATGATTAATAAGCTGATTGGTGGCTAATAAAAGAAAATTCCATCTAGGAAATATACTAATAGGAATATAATTATTTAACGCAAGCCCATTGGTGATTCCTAATTGCATCTCTTCAGCCACTGGAATTTCATATAATTTATTTTTTGGAACATTTTTTAATGTTCCCGTCATTGCGGTGCCAGGATATTCAACCGCTTGTCCAAGAAAAATTGTTCTGGAATCTTTGGCTAAAAAGTCCATTGCTTTTGTTAATTCATCAACATACTTCATAAATTAAAACTGTATTCTCTTTCCTGCCCCAGCATGAGGCCATTTTGATTTATAACTATAAAAAGTGACAAATTTATCATTAACTCCCTCATAGCTTAATTTTTTTTGCATCCAAGTTTTTCTTGTGTCTGTACAAACTGATTTTTCATTGTCTTCGATTATAAAATGAATAGGTAAATTAAAATTTCTGCTATATTTGATGCATTCATGGGCTATTCCGGTTTCTGATGTCATCTCTCCCATAAAACAATAAACCATAGTATTTTTTTCTTTCTTAAGTTTCAAAGACATAGCGGTACCAACAGCTATTGGTATAGATCCTCCCACCAAAGCTGATGAATAAATTTTATGCTCAGGAAAACATAATGATATAGATCTTCCTGCTAAAATTTCTTTCTTAACATTTTCCTTTGGAACCCCTTTTAACAGACATTGATAATGAGATCTCCAACTACAAAAAACCCAATCATTAGTTTTAATTTTTTTAAAAATTTCAATTATTTTTTCTTCATTTCCTTGGTATAGATGAACGGGCGCACGAATTTTTCCTTTGTTAAATAGTTCTGCAATTTCTTCTTCAAATTTTATTAGATCAGTTTTTTTCATAAACTAGTTCTATCACAATTTATCTAAATATCTATTTTTTCCAACTCCCTTTTCCTTAAATGTTCTCAAAATTGAATACCAAATCATGTTGAGTAGAGATTCTCCTATAATTAATAATTGGACATAAATTTTTGACTTTTTTATGATTGTTAAAACTTCTCTGAACTGCCTTAAAGTGCCAAAAAACTTCAAAATACTTACATCCCTGATAAGAATTTGCTTTGCCACTATTCTCAAATACCAAAAAGGTACTGTTTTTAAATTTTCCTTTCTTATATTTTGTTTGTCTATAGCGTCATAGATTTTTTTAAAAGATTTTTCTTCTTCATAAAAATTTTTTACCTTGTGTTCTAATTTTTCTGTATAATTTGAAAGTTTTTTTGAATCATTCAATAAATCTTTTAAAATTCTTACACATTCCTCTTTTGTATTAAATTCTAAAAGTTCATCAGGATTAAATAACAATCTGTGATGAGGCGCATATTCAGTTACACATGCTGTTCCGCATAATCCTGTCTGTATAATTCTTCCTTTAAATTGATAATTAAATTTAAATATATCTCCTTCAGGAATCGTTT
>CACDNJ010000007.1 GCA_902554135.1 uncultured Pelagibacteraceae bacterium
TTCTTAAATAAAATATTCGTTTTTTTGATAGTAGTTCCTGGCTTTAAAAACTTAGTATCCATTAATTTTTCTAATTTAATATCTTTTTTTGCAATACCTAAAACATTTAAAATTTTTTCAGAGGAATCGGGCATTATAGGGTATAAAAGAATGCTGATTGATCTAATTTGATTTAAAATTGTATACATAACAGCATTCATTCTATCCAAATTATTTTTTTTTAATGTCCATGGCTGCAAGTCATTAAAATATTTATTTGCATTAAAGGAAAAATTGATAACTTCTTTTATATAAAGATTGAGCTCTTGATTGTTCATTAATTCTTTTAAATTTTTAACTTTGTTCGTTAAATTATTTAGTAGAATTTCGTCTTCTTTAAAAAATTTTTTGCATGTAGGTATTTTTGAATTACAATTTTTTTCAAGAAAAGCAAATACTCTTTGGCATAAATTTCCAAAATTATTTGCTAAATCATTATTGATACAATCTTTTAAACTATCCATAGAAACGTTACCATCGTTACCTAAAGAAACTTCTTTTATTAAATAATATCTTAGTTGGTCAATTCCATACTTTTCTATAATTTCCAAAGGATCCAAAATATTGCCTAATGATTTTGACATCTTTTTCTCATCTGAAAGTATCCACCCATGTCCATAAACTCTTTCTGGTAAAGGTACTTTTGCTGCCATCAAAAAAGCTGGCCAATATATTGCATGAAATCTTAGTATATCTTTTCCGATAATATGAATACTTGCAGGCCAAAATTTATTATATTTTTTACTTTTTGTGTCTGGAAAATCCAAGGCGCTTAAATAATTAGTTAAAGCATCTAACCACACATAAATAACATGTTTTGAATTTTCGGGTACAGAAATTCCCCAAGAAAATGATGTACGACTTACCGATAGGTCTTTTAATCCTCTCTTTACAAATTCAACCACTTCATTTTTTCTAGAGGAGGGTAAAATAAATTTTGGATTATCTTTATAAAATTTTAATAATTTTTCTTGCCATGCAGATAATTTAAAAAAATAAGATTCTTCTTCAACCCACTCTACTTTTGAACCAGAGCTTTTTGCACATTTTGATTTATGGTCAATTTTGTACAGACAATTATTCATAATAGTACCTTTTGTAATAATGGGTCCTGGATTGTTTACAGGTGCCTACACATTGGGCGTTATGATGAAAGCAGTAAATGCTTTTGGTGAAATTAAAGATGCGTTTAACGTCTTCTTATATAACTGGTTACAAATAAATAGATTGAGATCTATTCATAAACGTTTGACTGAGTTTGAAAAAGCAATCAATTACAATAAACCCTTGAGAAAAGCTGGAAAATCTGATGTAAGAGCTTAATGGAGCTCTACCTAAAGCTTATAGACGTTTTATTTCCTGTTTTTTTTATAATAGGAGTTGGTTATTACATTGGTAAAAAAGATCCAAATTTTAATACTCAATTCATAACTAATTTAGCTGGAACGATTGGAACTCCAGCAATGATATTTTATACAATTACAACTACCGGAGTTACTTTAGGTATTTTTATTGAATATTTTATTTATGCCGTTTTTATTATAGGGGCTTTTGCAGTTGTTGGCGTTATTTTTTTATTGATATTAAAAAAAGATCCTATCACCGAGCTTCCACCTTTGATTTTACCTAACACTGGAAATATGGGTGTTCCAATTTGCTTATTTGCATACGGAACAGCAGGCCTAGGTGTAGCGTCAGCCATTGCTTCTGTTATAATTTTATTTCACTTCACCATAGGAGTTTTGTTGGCTAGCAAGAAATTGTCTTTTGCTATTCTAATTAAAAATGGGCCTATTTATGGAATTATAGCCTCTGTTTTATTTCTTTATTTTGAATGGGATGTTCCTGGATATTTAGAAAACACCACTTTTTTATTAACCTACACAACAATATTTTTAGTTCTAATGGCTTTAGGAGTTGCCTTAACTCGTCTTAAAGTCGTTTCATGGACTCATGCAGCTATTTTAGGTGCGGCAAGAGTTATATTGGGTCCTATCATTGGGTTTTCTCTTATTAGCTTTTTAAATTTAAGTGGCTTTATGGCTGGAGTTTTACTAATTCAATCTGCGATGCCAAGCGCTGTATTAACTTATTTGGTTGCTTCGATGTATTCAGAAAAGAGGGCAGTGGACAACATTGCTAGCGTAATTGTATCCTCTACCTTGATGTCTTTTATAACGATACCGATTGTTGTTTATCTATCTTTAAAATTTTTTAATTAAATTAGATTTTTATTATACTTAATAAATTACTTTAAGTTTTAATTTTATATTATTGTTTTTATTAAATATTTTACTATCTATTAATAAAAGATTGAAAAATAACAGTAAAATAAGGGTTTTTCCTTAATTTAGAAAAGGTAAGGGCAATAGAGTATTAAAAAAACAAGGAAAATAAGGCTAAATCAGCATATATTAGTTAAAAAAAGCAGTTCTGGATTGGATAAAGTCAGAAGCTTTGCAGTTTGAGAATATAGCGATTAATGGGCCGTATATGGCCCTTTTTTTAAGATTTATACCTATAGGCTGTAATACACCCTATAAAACTTAGCTTTTAACTAAAATACACGCTTAGATTGCAAAAAACGTTGAAAAATAAGGGTTTTTTGGATTAAAAACAGGTTAATTTTAGCTGTTTTTTTGGTACTTTGCATGCTGCTTAGATCCTCTGTTTGGACCGACAAATAGCAAAGTCCATGTTGGCTTGTCCTCCGGAATTTTCAAACTATGCCTATCAGAGCCTTTTCGAAAGCCTATATAGCCAGGGCCTCTCCAAAAAGTACCTTTTTCTGTTGTTTCCCAATATCCACCCTTAAGGATTATAGTTATATAGGACCAATAATGATCGTGTAGATCGCCTAAATCGCTTTTTAAGAGTTGATGAACAAGGATATTGAAAGGGAACCATTTAGGTCTTTTGCGAAACAACAGATAATAACGGACCATAAATGGTTCGGCTTTATCATAATCAGGCCAGCTTGGACCACGATCCAATATAACTCGTTTACGAGATTCAAACATGATCGTATATTTAATTACTTGACTTTAAAAATCATCTAATATATTAGTAATGATAATTAATTGTTATCAATAGTAATAGATATGAATGAGCTAGTTACAGATCTAAAAGCCTTACATGAGGAAACTTTAAATAACCTCAAAAGCTCTAAGGCTATTAATACTATCAGGGCTTATAAGTCTGACTTTAAGGACTTCGGAGCTTTCTGTGCAAAGCATAGCTTTAAGGCCTTACCCTCAGAACCTAAAATTGTTGCGCTATATCTAACTTATCTTTCTGGAAAGGACTCAAAAATGAGCACATTAAGACGTAGGTTAGTGTCTATTGGAATGATACATAAGCTAAAAGGTCATTATTTGGATACAAAACATCCTGTGATCATAGAAAATTTGATGGGAATTAAACGTACAAAAGGAAGCATTCAAAGAGGAAAAAAACCTATATTAATCAATCATTTAAAAGCAATAATTAATGTAATAAATGAAGAAAAAATAGAAGAAATTAAGAAGGTAAGAGACAAGGCTATAATTCTGGTTGGCTTTGGAGGAGGTTTTAGACGTACAGAATTGATATCTATTGATTATGAAGATCTTGAATTCGTTACAGAAGGAGTAAAAATAACTCTTAGGAGATCAAAAACAGATCAATTCGGCGAAGGTATGATTAAAGGCCTGCCCTACTTTTCTAATGAAACATATTGTCCAGTAGTTCATCTAAAGAAATGGATAGAAATGTCAAATATCAAAGAAGGGGCTGTTTTCAGAAGATTTGCAAAAGGGTGTTCTGTAACACCTCACAGATTAACTGATCAATCAGTGGTATTACTTATTAAAAGATATTTAAAGTTAGCAGGAATAGAAAATAAAAATTACTCTGGACATAGTTTAAGATCGGGTTTTGCTACAGTATCTGCGGAGTCTGGAGCAGATGAAAGAAGTATTATGGCTATGACAGGTCATAAAACAACTCAAATGGTAAGAAGATACATAAAAGAAGCAAATCTATTTAAAAACAACGCATTAAATAAAGTTAAACTATAGTCCAGGAATCAGGCCAAAAATCTTTATTGTTCGATGGATTTAGATTGTCAGATGGTCTTACACAAATTTTACTAGGATTTTGGTTAAGCCAAGCACCCCACCAATGAAATGATGATGGACTTACAATAAAATGTTTTGCAAATCCAAATAAATAAAAATCATTGATATGGTCATTATTTTCTATAAATACAAATTTATTTTTATCAAAAATTTTATCTAAATCAGAAAAATTATTTGACCAAATAAAAAATTTAGGGTTATCAATCTTGTTTTCAAAGTAAGAAATGGCTTTATTTATATAATCTATAACATCTTGCAGTCTCATATCTTTTTTGGGTTCCCCGCCTCTATCTTCAAAATATTGAGGTTCTACAAATCTATTCCTACGTATATGAATTGAAACAGAATTACTTTCGCTTAACAGATTTATATATTTGTTTTTTTTATTAATCAAATTCTCTTTTATTTTAAATTCTTCTATTAAATTTAACTTTAGGTCAAAAAAATACTTTTCAGATTCAAAATAACCTTCTAGATACACCTTCTCAGTAAGCAAGGAGTCTATTTTTTCATAAAAAGTTTTTTTTTCAATACCCTTGGGGTCTGTTAGAAATGATTTTTTCTTTTGATATTTGTTCAGAAATTTAATTATTTTTTTATAGTTATGAGATAAATAGTTATCATATTTATCTTTTTTCTCTGCCAAATTTCCAGATAAATTAAAGATATTAAGACCATATTCTCTACCAAGAGTTCTGTTTTTGCTCTGAAAAAAACCAGATGTATTATCAACCAAAAGCTTGTAGTTAAACCTTTTTGATAAAGATAAAGCGTTTGCATACATAAACATTTGGTTTCCAAGTCCAGCAGCTACTTTTACAATTAGTTTTTTATCCATAATTTTTAATATATTTTTCCTTTATCTTGTTTCTTAATTTTCTATGTTTTTTTAAAGTATATTCGTATTTTAAAGCTAATTTTTTATCTTTAAATTCTCTTTTATATACAAGTTTCCAATCACGACCTCTTGTACTTTTTGCGCCTTTGTTTGAATTATGAGCTTGAATTCTTTTTCTGATATTTTTAGCATATCCAACGTATGTTTTATAAAGACCTCTTTTTTTTGATATGATTAAATAAACATTATGAGAGCTAGAACTCATTAATTAATAGTTAAAAAACCTTTTAATTGTTTTTATGACTCTTTCTGCATCTTTAAATTTCATGTATGGATACAGAGGTAAACTCAAACACTGTTTTGCCCATTTTTCTGATACTGGTAATTTTGTACTTCTAACCTTATTTTTTAACCCCCCTGCTCTATTTAAACTATAAGGATAATGAATCTGGGAATTTATATTGTTTTTAATCAGGAATTTAAGCAACTTATCTCTATATTTAGTCCGTATTACATATAAGTGTCTTGATGAACCAGGGTCAGTATTTGTTAGCTTTATTTCGTCAAGAAAAGCAAGTTTTTCATCATAAAAATCTGATATTTTTCTTCGATAGTTGTTGTGCAATGGAGTATATTTGATTTTTTCCAATAGGACAGATGCTTGTAAAGTGTCAAGTCTACTATTTAATCCTTCATACTGATGCACATTTTTCTTAATAGACCCAAGATTTCTAAGAATACAGATCTTTTTATATAGATTAGCATTGTCAGTTGTTATTATACCTCCGTCCCCATAAGCTCCTAAATTTTTTGCTGGGTAAAAGCTATAACAAGATAGATCGGCATATCTTTGACTTTTTTCAGTTTTGTAACATAGTGCATGGTCATTTTTTTCACAGTTTGTACAAGTAGACGCAAAATGTGACTGCGCACTATCTTCAATAATAAAAACTCTTCTACCTACAATTTGTCGTAATAATTTTACATCAATTTTTTGTCCATATAAATTCACTGGAATAACGGCTTTTGTATTTTTAGACATTTTCTTTTTAATACTTTCAAGAGATATTAGACCGGTTTCCTCGTCAATATCTGCAAAAATAATTTTGATATTATTTAATGCCGCAGCAAGCCCAGTAGATATATAAGACATTCCAGGAATTATTACTTCGTGGTTTTTTTTTAGATTTAATGATTTTAGAGATAGAATTAAAGCATCAGTTCCAGTAGCACAACCAATGGCATATTTTGAATTGGATAGTGTTGAAAATTTTTTTTCAAATTTTCTAACATTGTTACCAAGTATAAAGTCTCCTTTTTTGACTGTAGAAATAATTGATTTATTTATTCGATTCTGTTGTTTTTTTGTAAAAGGATTTACATCGGTAAATTTCATAACCAGATCTTTCGTAAAAATTTAGCTGGGTTGCCTGCATAAACACCTTTTTTCTTAATGCTTTTTGTTACTACTGAGCCTGCGCCTATTACAGTTCCCGAACATATGGATACTGGCAAAATTGTTGAGTTTGATCCTATGATTACTTGGTCGCCTATTTTTGTTTTCTTAAACAAGGAAAAATTTCTAGTAATCTTTCCTTTTTTAAAATCATCATTAATAAACATCACTCCATGACCGATAAAACAATTTTTTCCTATTTCAACTTTCTCACAGATAAAAGAATGGCTTTGGATCCTTGTGTTTTTTCCAATTTTTGTACTTTTTTGTATTTCAACAAAAGGACCTACAAAAACATTATCTTCAAATTTAGAACCATAAATATTGACGGGTTCAATGATAGTGCATTTTTTTCCGTGAATTAGTTTAGTTATTTTTGATTTAATTTTCTTTAACTTCAATTAGTCCATCCATTTTAATCGTTTTAAATTTTCTCTGTTAAAAGATTTAGAAATAATATAATCCGAAACTTTCTGGCATTCAAAAAGTTCAAAATATTTTTTTCTTCCATTTTTAGCAACTTTCATTCTTGCTATGTCGTTTCCTTTAAAGTGATTAATTTTTTCTGCCAAATCTTGAAGATTCGAGTAAAAAACTACTTCATTTTTACTAAAGAAATTATCTAATTTAGTTCTTTTGTCTATGAAGGTTAATAATCCATTTCCAATCAACGAAGCAATTCTGTTGCTTGTTAAATATTTAAGAGGTTTTCCTCTAGTTAAGTTTAAAGCCATTTTTGAATTAACAATAACTTTGTAAAAATCTTCAGCCCAAACAGGCTCTCTGTTTTTGTATCCATATATATCAAATATAATATTGGGACATTGTGTTATTAAATTGGTAATAAAATTATGCCTTTCATCCTCTTTATCTCTTTTTAATTTTCCTCTATTAACCCCGTGACTCATGGAAAAAAATACATCACAAATCTGGTTTTTATTTTCATAAATTTTTAATTTTTCTATATTTTTATCTACAGGAATAGGTAGATAGTGAAAGTTTTTTTTCTTTTTTAAAAAATCTAAAGTTGATGGATGAGTTGTTATAAAATTTGAGCTAATAAACTCATCATATTTTAAAAGTTTTTTTCTATTAGATGAGTAATCTGGTCCTGTATCAGCGAGATGATCTTCGAACCACTGAGAAATAACAGTATTTTTGCTGTAATCTTTAATTTTTTCAATTGTTTCGGTTTCAATATCATAAGAATGGCCTAATAAAATTAAATCTGGTTTGTAATTTTTAGCGGTTTCGTAAATCATTGTGTTTAGATATTTTTTTCCTTTGAAATCTTTAAAAGATTTATTAAATTTACCCACGTCTCTGTCACTCAAATTAATAACATCATGTCCGTTTCTTATGAAACCGTTTGCTAATTTTTTTGCAATAGATATGTAATAAAGCCTATTAAATTGACGATTCCCAAAATTCGAAATATTTAAAATTTTTAAGTTTGATATGTTCCTATTTATAAATATATTTTTTTCATTAATCACTTCTTCTCTTAGCGAGTCAAAAATCTTTGTGTTTTTTTGGATATCATGAAATACATGTGTTAACGATTTTTTTTGAAGATCTTCTCTAAATTTTTTATTCAAAATTAACTGTTTAATTTTTTTATAAATCTCGTCTTGATTAATACGACTTAAATATACCCCGTAAGGTATAGTTTCTGGCAATCCTCCCCTTCTAGAAAGAATTGTTGCACAGCCTCTAGAAGCGGCTTCTAATGAAGTTCTTCCAAAAGGTTCTTCCCAGTGTGATGGAACAACAGATATGCTAGATTTTTTATAAATATTTAAAGTTTCATCATGAGTTATCCAGCCTAAATGAAAAAGTCTATCATGTTTAAAGTTATATTTTTCTCTAGGCTCGTCACCAATAACAATGCTTTTCCAGTCTTTATATTTTTTAAGTATTTTTATAATAGCTCTTCCAAAAGTGTCGTATCCTTTTGAATGATTTAGTTTTCCAACAAAAGTAATAATTTTTTCTTTTTTTGGAAATTTTGATATTTTGTTAATTGCTGGATATATAACCTGACATTTTTCATGATTTTTTATATCCATTCCTTCAAAAAATTTCTCTTTTACCCAATTACTAACAAAGGTTATTTTGCTACAGAGCTTCAAAAGACGTTTTCTTTCTTTTGCTGTTACCGCTCCTCTTAAGGTCTGTGGATTATTATGTATTACCAATATGTATTTATTATTTGATGTATATTTTTCAATATGAAGAATGTAAGAAGGTCGGTTATGAATTTCTATAAGTGAAAATCTATTTTTTTTTAATACATCAATAAATTTATTGACGTACTGTAAATTTTTACTTTGAATTCCAAAATTAGTAAATTTCAAATTTACATATTTAAAATTATCAAATACTTTGCTTGTATTTGAAGTGTAGCCAAAAACCGTTGTTATTTTTCTAAATTTACTTGTTTTTGAAAAGTCTTTAACCCAGATCGAAGCTGAACCAGCATTGTCTTTGATAAATTGATCTTTGTAAGGAAGTAGAATTGCAATATTGTTTTTCATTTAAACTAATATCCCTTGCCTTCTTTATTTTTTATTCCTTTTAATTTTTCTAAAACAGTTTTTGCTCCGCTAGACATGAATCTCTGATCAGAAGCAACTGTAACCAATTGAAAGCCTTTTTTAATCATTTTTTCAGCATATTCGGGTGTTGCATTATGAATTCCAGGTATTATTTTATTTTTTTTTGCATGTTCTAATATTTTCATAATAACGGGATAGGTTGGGTCTTTTTCTTCTTTATCAAATCCAGGTTCTGCTCCAATGGCAAGACTTAAATCGGCAGGTCCTATGTAGATACCATCCAGACCTGGTGTTGACATTATTTCATCAAGTTTATCTAAAGATTCTTTAGTTTCAATCATGGCAAATTTTAATATTTCTGTGTTTGCATGTTTTCCATAGTCTGGACCTCCATACAAAAGACCTCTTATTGGACCAAAACTTCTGTATCCTTTCGGTGGATACAGGCATGCTTGAACAAACTTTTCAGCTTCTTTTCTATTACTTACCATAGGGCAAATTATTCCATATACACCTGCATCTAAAATTTTCATTATTTGCCCAGGTTCATTCCAATTAACTCTTGCCATTGGAACTACATCCGTAGTCGATATTCCTTGTAACATTTGCAGTGCATTAGGATAATCTATTGCTCCATGTTGCATATCAATGGTAAGGGAATCCCAGCCTTGATGGGCCATTACTTCAGCAGAAAATGAATTTGGTATTTGAAGCCATCCGTTTACTACAGCTTTACCTTCAGAAAAAATTTTTTTTAGTTTGTTTTTACGCATTAACTATCCAGAAAGACCTAGGTGTGTGTATTTTATATTCAGATAGTCTTTTATTCCTACTGAACCACCTTCTCGCCCATAACCGGTTTGTTTAATTCCTCCAAAAGGCGTTTCTGCGGTAGCTACAACGGGTGTGTTAACAGCAACAATACCAGTTTCTAGTTGTTCAGATGCTTTAAAAGCTTTCTCCATAGAATTTGTACAAACATATCCTGCCAAACCACAATCGTGTTTATTTGCTCTTTCTATTACTTCATCAAATTTTTTGAAAGTTGTTATTGGTGTTATTGGACCAAAAGGTTCTTCTGTCATTATGCTGAAGTTATCTTTGACATTATCAATTATAGTAGGTTCATAAAAATAACCTTTGTTAAAACCCGCTGGTCTTTTACCTCCGTATAAAATTTTTCCACCTTCTTTTTTGGTTTTTTCTACCAGTTTTTCAATTTCCTCTAATCTTTTTTTTGTTGTTATTGGCCCCAAGTTTGTACCTTCCTTTAAACCATCACCAATTTTAAGTTTTTTTGTTTTTTCAATAAAAGTTTTAGTAAAATCTTCTTTTTTGCTTTCGTGAATATAAAATCTAGTTGGTGAAATACAAACTTGACCGTTGTTTCTGTATTTTGAGGTAATAGCCATATCTGTAACCTTGTCTATATTTGAATCTTCAAAAACAATAAAAGGCGCATGTCCACTTAACTCCATAGTTACTCTTTGTACTTTGTCTGCAGCTTTTTTAAGAATAAGTTTTCCTACTCTTGTTGAACCAGTAATAGAAACTTTTTTTATAATATCAGAGGAAATTAAATCATTAGATATTTGTTCTGGATCTCCAGATAATAAATTAACAACACCTGGGGGAATACCAGCATCATTAATAATATTCATCATTTCCATAACTGCCCCTGGTGTAATTACATCTGGTTTTACTATTACAGAACATCCTGCTGCTAAGGCAGTAGAAATTTTTCTTGAAGCTAAAATTATTGGAAAATTCCATGGTACTAATGCAGCAACAACACCAATTGGCTGATAAATAACTTGGACCCTTGTCTCTTCAAATCTACTCTCAACAGTCTGCCCAAAAATTCTTTTGGTCTCTTCAGAATTCCATTCAAAAATATCTGCTGCGCCACCAACTTCTCCTACCCCTTCTACTAAAGGTTTTCCCACTTCTAATGCTAACCATTTAGCTAAAGCATTTTTTCTTTCTCTCATTAGTTCAGATATTTTTCTAATTTTGGATGATCTTTCCCAGGCAGGTGTTTTTTTCCAAATCTTGAAACCTTTTTCTGCAGATTTTAATGCTTTAATAACATCATTTTTTGTAGCCTTAGAAGCCTTGCCTATTACCTCTTCGGTAGCGGGATTTATGACATCATATGTTTCTTTTTTCTCTGAAGGCTGCCATTTACCATCGATGAATTGACCAAATTTTGAATACATTTCTTAAGTTTTTATTGCTTAAAAGATAATTATTACTAGTCTATACTTTAATTAATTTATGAAAAAAATTCAACTAACTTGTGCTCATGCCATTGTAAAACATCTAATATCTCAAAAGATATTAATTGATGGCAAAAAATTACCTCTGTTTGCTGGTGCTTTTGGAATCTTTGGTCATGGAAATGTGGCTTGTCTTGGGCAAGCATTAGAAGAAAATAAAAAAGAACTTCCAACATGGCGAGGACATCATGAACAAAATATGGCTTTAACAGGCATTGCTTATGCAAGAGCCAAAAGAAGAAAGCAAATTTTTGTAGCAACCAGCTCTGTTGGACCGGGTTCTACTAATATGCTAACAGCGGCCGCTGTCGCTATGAGCAATCGTCTACCAATTTTATTTTTACCTGGAGATACTTATGCAAATAGAATCCCCGATCCAGTTTTACAGCAGGTAGAACATTTTAATAATCCAGGAATTACCCAAAACGATGCTTTTAAAACAGTGACAAGGTATTTTGATCGAATAACAAGACCGGAACAAATTTTACAAACTTTGCCACAGGCTATACAAGTAATGTTAGATCCAGCTGATTGTGGACCTGCGTGTATTTCCTTATCACAAGATGTTCAAGGAGAAGTTTTTGATTATCCTGAAGAATTTTTTAAAGAAAAAATCCACACAATAAGAAGACCAAGGGCTGATGATTATCAAATCAAACAAGCTGCTGAGTTAATAAAAAATTCCAAAAATCCTATTATTATATCTGGTGGCGGAGTTTTTTATTCTGATGCAATGAAAGAATTAAGTGCTTTTGCCAAAAAACATAATATTCCTACTACACAAACAGTAATGGGTTATTCTACTATGAAAAGAGATGATCCTTACTTTCTTGGACCAATTGGAGGTCTCGGTGGGAAAGCTGCTAACAATCTTGCAAAAAAAACTGATCTAGCAATTGCTGTTGGAACCAAGCTAGGTGACTTTACAACTGGCTCATGGGCAAATTTTGAAAACCCTAAATTTAAATTGATTTCAATAAATGTAGCAAGATTTGATGCAAACAAACATATGGCTCAATCTGTAATTGGTGATGCAAAAGTTTCTTTGTTAGATATTTCTAATACATTAGGTTCATGGAAAGCTCCAAATGATTGGTACAAAAAATCTAGAACCGAATTAGAATCTTGGAATAATTATATTGATAAAGAAAGCGGTCCAACAAATCAAAAATTACCATCCTATGCTCATGCTGTTGGTGCAATTTATAGAAAATCAAATCCATCAGATATTGCCGTTACAGCAGCCGGAGGTTTAGTTGGCGAGGTAGTTCAGGTTTGGAGACCTAGAGAATTAAATACGCATGAAACAGAATGGGGTTTTAGCTGTATGGGTTATGAAATCTCTGGTGCTCTTGGCATTAAAATGGCAAATCCAAAAAAAGAAGTTATAGCTTTTGTTGGAGATGGATCATATCTTTTATATAACTCAGATATTTACAGTTCTGTAATAACTAATCATAAGCTAATTATTATTGTTTGTGACAACGGCGGTCATGCGGTCATCAACCGATTACAGTTATACAAAGGCGGAAAAGAATTCAATTGTCAGTTCGAGAGCTCAAAAGTTAGTAACTTAAAAAATGTAGATTTTGCTAAGCATGCGGAAAGTCTTGGTGCTACTGGTGAAAACGTAAGTTCTATAAATGAACTTGAAGAAGCTTTTTCAAGGGCAAAAAAATCTAAATCAACATATGTAATCTCAATTAAAACAGATGCCTATCAATGGTTGGAGGGTTCTGCTTATTGGGAAAGCCCTACTTTAGAGAAGCCAGTTACCAAAGAAAATAAAAGAGCCCTTAAAGAGCACCGTGAAGGAAAGTCAAAACAAAGACAGGGTGTTTAAATTTTATGTCAAAAATCTATAAGGTAGGACTAATAGGCTGTGGTCATATAGCCGAAACATACTTTAGAGCCCATAAATACTTTAATAATTTTAAAATAATTAAATGTGCAGATATTAAAGAAAAAGCTGCAAAAAAATGTGCTTCTACTTATAAAATAAAATCACTTAGCGTTAAGGAAATTTTGAATGATGATGAAATTGATATAATTTTAAATTTAACAATACCAAAAGCACATTATGAGGTTTCAAAAAAAGCTCTTTTGCATAATAAACATGTTTATACAGAAAAGCCGATGGCTATCAATTTAAAGGATGGAAAGGAATTAGTAAAACTCGCAAAGAAAAAAAGGCTCTATATTGGTAATGCACCAGATACTTTTTTAGGTGGTGGAAATCAAAAATCTAAAGAATTATTAGAAAATAATTTAATTGGTAAAATTAATTTAGGAAATATGATATTTGCATTTCCTGGAGTTCAATCCTATCACCCAAATCCTGAACCATGGTTTGCAAAAAAAGAAGGTGGACCAGTAATTGATATGGGTCCTTATTATTTAACTGCACTAGTAAATTTATTAGGCCCTGCAAAAGAAGTTAGTGGAAGTATAATGAAAGGGGTTAAAAAAAGAATTATAGGAATTGGCCCAAGAAAGGGTAAAAAAATTAAAGTACATTGTCCTACGACATATTTGGCTACAATAGTTTTTGAAAATAAAAGCATAATTAGATTAACATTATCTTTTGATGTGATTGCTCACGGAAGAAATCATATAGAATTGTACGGAAGCAATGGATCAATGATTGTTCCAGATCCAAATATGTTTGGGGGATCCGTCTATACTTGCAAAAAGTTAGGAGAAAAATGGAAAGAATATAAAACAGGAAAGATGCCCCTTGGAAAAATTAATATTAGAACCAAAAGTCTAAGAGCAAACGAGGCTCCTATAAATGCCAATTACAGAGGTGTTGGTTTGGCAGAAATGGCTTATTGTATTGAAAATAAAAAAATTCATAGATGTAATGGGGAATTATCATTACATGTGCTAGATATTATTCAATCAACCATGAAAGCATCAAGAACCGGTATAAAACGAAAGATTAAAACAACCTGTAAAATTCCTAAAAGATTTACTTTAAAAGAAATTAAAAAAATACTTAAATAAGTTTTTGCCTACTTAGTAGAGCTGCGCCTCTCACTCCACTAGCATCACCGTATTTTGGTTTTAAAAAAACAGTTCTTAAATTTATATTTTTTAAATTATTTAATTTTTTTAAATACTTTTCAGTTATCTTTTTAACTTCTTCGAGAGAATCAATTTCGTTTGACACCCCTCCTCCAAAAACAATTGCATCCGGATCAATAATATTAATTAATATTGATAAACTTAAACCCAGGTTATCCAAAAACTCATTTATAAAAATTTTTTCTTTTGATGAGTTTTCTCTGGATTTTGAAAAAATATCTTTCGCTGTTAATTTTTCATTATATTTTTTGAAGTATAATCTTTCTAAACCTTTTCCTGATATATATTCTTCAATATTATCTGAACTGTCACGAGAACCAATAGGAACATGTCCCCACTCACCAGCAAAAGAATTTGGTCCTACTAAAATTTTTCTATCTATAACCAAACCTCCTCCACAACCAGACCCTAAAATGATTCCAAAAACAACTTTATAATGTTTTGCGGAACCATCGAAAGACTCTGATAAAGCAAAACAATTGGCATCGTTTTCACATAAAATTTTTCTGTTTAAATTTTTGGAAATATCGTCAGAAAATTTCATGTTATTTAGCCACGGAGAATTAAAAGCGTTTTGAATTAACCCAGTATCAAGATTGGTAGAACCTGGATGACAAACTCCTACATTAAATTTTTTTTTAAATTTTTTTTCAATAAAATTTACTGATTCAGTTATAGAAACGATTGTTTCTTTGTATTCTTTAGGAGAATCTTTCCGGCTTCTATGAAGTTCTGATCCTTTATCATCCAAAAGCACTGACTCGATTTTGGTTGCTCCTAAATCTATACCTATTTGCATTAATTTTTTGAAACTCTATCGATTTCTTTTAATTCCACTTCTAATTTATCTAATTCTTCTCCGCCCGCCATCATGCTTAATAATTTTTCACGTGATAAATCTTTTTTATCAAAAGTACCCATGCTTTTTCCTCGATTTAATATAGTAAAGCTGTTTCCAACAGGGTAAGCATGGTGAACGTTGTGTGTAATCAAAATAACTCCTAGACCAGATGCAGCGGCTTTTACTATGTATTTCAATACCACGGATGCTTGGTGAACTCCTAAAGCAGATGTTGGTTCATCCAAAATTAAAACTTTTGCTCCAAAATATATGGCCCTTGAGATAGCCAAACATTGTCTTTCTCCGCCTGACATGGTTCCAACTGCTTGTGACGGATCTCTAACATCAATTCCAATTTGCCCCATTCTTTCTGAAGCAATACTGTTAGCTTTTTCAACATCAAAAGTTTTAAATGGTCCAAAACCTTTCATAGGTTCCCTTCCCATAAAAAAGTTTCTTGTAACACTCATTAAGGAAACCAAAGCAAGATCTTGATAAACTGTTGCGATACCCATATCCAATGCATCTCTAGGTGAATCAAAAATAGTTTTTTTGCCTTCTACAATAATTTCTCCTTCATTTGGCTTGTGGACGCCAGATAAAGTTTTTATCAAAGTTGATTTCCCTGCTCCGTTATCACCCAACAAACACATTATTTGACCTTTTTTCACATGCATCGTGACATCTTTTAAAGCAATAACCGATCCAAAAAATTTACTAATATTATTAAACTCAACCAAATTATCTGACATTATTTATTCTCCGTAACTCTTCTTCTAATATAATTGTTAAATATAACTGCGATTAACATCATTGCTCCTAAAAAAACTTTAAACCAATCTGTATCAACATCGGTGTAGTAAATACCCATTGAAACAGTTCCAAAAATTAAAGCACCGAAAGCTGCACCAATAGCGGAACCATAACCTCCTGTTAATAAACAGCCTCCCACCACTGCCGCAACAATAGCTTCTAACTCTTTTAGAAATCCTCTCATGGTGTCAGCTGAACCTGCGTCTAAAACTTGCACACATGCATAAATAGTGGCTGCTACCGCTGTTCCTATAAATAAACTGATTTTAACTCTTCCAACTGGTACACCAACATTTCTTGCTCCAAGTTTGTCTCCTCCTGAAGCAAATATCCAATTTCCATATCGAGTTTTCATTAATAACCAAGTTGCAAAAATTGTCATTCCAATCCACCATAAAACAGAAGCCGGAACTCCAGTAGCTAGGGGCGTTCCATCTTGTCGTAATGCAATTAATCCTAAAGATCCAAGCCATGCAAAAACTCCTTTGAAAGCATCTGCAGAAAAAATCCATGCTATCGGATCATTTTCTATCAAAACTCTTAGGCCTGGTACTTGTGTTCTGCCAGTTATTAATCTTGTCAAAGCAAGTGTAGCGCCTCTTAAGATAAATAACATTGCTAGCGTAACAATAAAGGATGGAAGTCCGGTTCTAACAACTAAAATACCATTTGCATAACCAACAAGAACAGCCATCGTAAATGCAAACAAAATACTCATCCAAAGTGGCCACCCCCAATAAATTGCAGGAATTGCTATACAAATTCCAGCAAAACCAATCATTGAACCAACTGATAAATCAAATTCGCCACCTATCATTAAAAGTGCGGCTGCAATTGCAATTATTCCAAGATTAGCTGAAACTTCTAAGAAATTTATAGTTCCATAAGCACTGAACATTCCTGTATCGCCAGCAACAATACCAAAAAAAATAAAAACTAATATAGATCCACCAAGAGCGCCAAGCTCTGGTCTGTTTAATAAAACTTTAAGCTTTGAGACTTTTCTTAATCTTTCGTCTTTTGATTTATTTTGAATGCTTTTTGACTTAACTGACATATTTTTATTTTAATTCAAAAAAAAAGGCCTGGCTTTTAAACCAGGCCTTTCTTAAAGATTTTTATCTATAACCTTGTGCTGCCCATTTAATTACTTTGCTAGCATTTTTAGGAGTAACGAAACCAGGTCCCGTCATTACAACACCAGCTGGCATTGTTCCCCATCTCATGTACTGAGCAAAAATAACTATTGGCAAATATCCTTGAAGATATTGTTGTTGGTCAATTAAGAACTCAACTTCTCCGGCAGCAGCAGCTTTAAGCATGCCTGGTGACATATCAAATGTACCAAGTTTAATGCTGCCAGTTTTACCAGCAGATTTTATTGCTTTTAGAGCCGCTTCTCCAGAAAGTCCTGCACCTAAAGTTAGAATAGTGTCAACACCACCTAATTTAGCAGCAACAGCTTTTTGAATTTCTGTTGGGTCATTTGATGTACCAAGTATTTCTACTGAACCACCAAAACCTTTTTTGAAACCAGCACATCTTCTATCAAGAGCTACGTTACCTACTTCATGGTTAACGCAAAGTGCTTTTTTACCACCAGCTGCTTTCATTTTCTGACCACCACCTACACCAGCTTCAAATTCAGTTTGACCAACGTGCGCACTAATTCCTAGTTTTGCAAAGTCGTCAGAACCAGAATTCATAGATACTACTGGAATTCCAGCAGCAATTGCAGCTTTTACAGATTTTCCAAGAGCTGCAGCATCCGGTAAAGTGATTACAATACCTTTTGGTTTTTGAGAAACAGCATTGTCAATAAGTTTTGCCATTTCAACCATGTCGAATGTGCCAGGAGCAGTATACTTACATTTGATTTTCATATCTTTGCAAGCAGAATCAACTCCATTTTTAGCAACCGACCAGAAAGGATCGTTAGCTTGTCCATGTGAAACAACGATTACATCGATTGCAAAAGATGCAACTGACATCGCCATCCAAGTGAAGAAAGCTAAAAAAGTTAAATATAGTTTTTTCATATTTTTCCTCTATTTATTGTTTATATTAATTAATTAATATTTTTTTATTTAAACAAAAAAAAACTTAAAAGACAAAGGTGAAGTATTTTTTTTTCAACCTCAGGTTTAAAAAGAATTATTTAATTCTAACAACTTTTTTGCTTCTTAAAGATTTATAAGCGGCATTAGCAATCAGAAGGGATTTTTCCCCATCTTCGAACGATGCTCTTGGTTTTTTATTTTTTTTAAAAAGATTTGCAAGGTCTTCGAGTTGTAGTTTGTAAGCAGATCTATATCTATCTATAAAAAAATTATATTTTCTTTTATTTCTAGATATTAACATTCCTTTTTTTCCAAAAATTTCAACTCTTTGATCATAACCAAATGCACAATGTCTCGAATTATTGATTACAGAAATTACTCCGGATTTAGACCTAAGTACACAAGTGGCAATTTCATAGTCGTTGATTTTTTTAAATTTCGAGTCTGAAATATTGCTTGCAGATGCAAAAACTTCTTTGACGGGATCGTTTCCAAGATAAAACCTTGCCAAATCAAAATCATGTATTGTCATATCTCTGAATATTCCTCCTGAATTTTTAAGATATTCTAATGAAGGTGGCGCTGGATCTCTGCTAGTAATTATAATTTTTTCTAACTTACCAATTTTTCCTTTTAATAAGGATTTCTTTAAAAAAAAATGACCTGGATCATAACGTCTATTGAACCCCAGTTGTATTTTTGGTTTAAATTTCTTAATTCTTTTTCGACATTTAATAACTTTATTTATGTTTAAATCTAAAGGTTTCTCACAAAATATAACTTTTTTATGTTTTGCCGATTCTGAGATTAATGGAATATGCGTTGCAGTAGAAGATGCAATAAAAATAACATGGATGCTCTTATCATTAAAAGCTTTTGAAGGCTTAGATATATTTGTTGATCCAAATCTTTTTGAATTATAAATAGAAAGTTTTTGATTAATATCAAAGACATATTTTAAATTAAATTTTGGGTTTAATTTAATATTTTCTGCATGCATTACTCCAATTCGACCAAGTCCAAATAATGCAACATTTATTTTCATAATCTAAGTGTTTTTTTTGTTTGAACTGTTGACATAAAGCATTATCCTAGCAAATTAAAAAAAATATGTCAGTAAAATTAGGGGTGGCACCAATAGCTTGGAGTAATGATGATATGCCAGAATTAGGTGGTGACACACCTCTGGAAACTTGTCTATCTGAGGCTCGCGAAGCAGGGTTTATTGGTGTTGAGTCAGGTGGAAAATTTCCTAAAACTTCAAAAGAACTTATTCCTATTTTGGAAAAATTTAATTTAAAATTATGCTCTGGATGGTATGGAGCCAATCTTTTAAAACACTCCGTGAAAGAAGAAATGCAACAGATAAGAAGTCAATTAAATTTATTTAAAGATTGCAAAGCTCCTTGTATCGTTTTTGCAGAAGTTACCGACTCCATACAAGGTGATGAAAAAAAACCTTTGTCAAAAAGACCTCAAATGCAAAAAGAAGATTGGTCAAGCTTTTGTAAAAAAATCAATGAAATTGGAAAAAGACTGCAAGATGAAGGAATGCCTTTAGCGTATCATCATCATATGGGAACCGTAGTTCAGTCCCATGAAGATACAATAAGACTTTTAGAAAATACAAATGACTCTATAAAATTAACTCTAGACACCGGTCATATGTTGTTCGCTGGAGGTAATTCTTTAAAAATCGTTAAAGATTTTACAAATAAAATTTTTCATGTTCATTGTAAAGATATAAGAAAAAAAGTCTTAGAAAAATCTATAAAAAATGATTTCAGTTTTAGAGAAGCTTTTCTAGAAGGTGCTTTTACTGTTCCAGGTGACGGATGTATAGACTACATACCTATTTTTAAAGAACTTAAAAAAAATAATTTCAACGGTTGGTTAGTTGTTGAAGCAGAACAAGATCCAAAGAAAGCCAACCCATTAGAGTATGCAAAAATTGGATACAATTATTTAAGCAAAACTGTAAAAGATTGTGGTTTTGATATTAGTGAGAAATGACCGCTAAAAGTAATAGAGCAACAATATTTGTAATTTTGATCATAGGATTAACAGCGGGTCCAGCCGTATCTTTGTAAGGGTCTCCTACAGTATCTCCCGTAACAGCTGCTTTATGTGACTCTGAACCTTTTCCACCATAATTGCCATCTTCGATAAATTTTTTTGCATTATCCCAAGCACCACCGCCAGCAGTCATTGATATTGCCACAAATAATCCAGTAACTATAACTCCAAGCAACATTGCTCCAACAGAGGATAAAGCTGCTTCCAAACCACCTATAAAATAAATAATAAAGTATAAAACTATTGGAGAAAGAACCGGTAACAATGATGGAACAATCATTTCTTTAATTGCGGCTTTTGTTAACAAATCTACTAATCTTCCATAGTCAGGTTTTCTTTTGCCTTTCATAATCCCGGGTATTTTTTTGAATTGTCTTCTTACTTCAATAACAACTGCACCGCCGGCTCTACCAACCGCTTGCATTCCCATTGAGCCAAATAAGTAAGGTAGCATGCCCCCTACCAAAAGACCTATAACAACAAATGGATTTGATAGGTCAAAACTAACATTAACGCCTTCCAGTTTAGAACCAGGTACTGTTGAAAAAAATTTTATATCTTCGGTATACGCAGCAAATAAAACTAATGCTCCTAAGCCAGCTGAACCAATCGCATATCCTTTTGTAACTGCCTTTGTAGTATTTCCAACTGCATCAAGGGCATCGGTAGTTTTTCTAACATTTTTTGGTAATTTTGACATTTCTGCAATTCCACCAGCATTGTCTGTTACAGGGCCATATGCGTCTAGCGCAACAACCATTCCTGTAAGAGCAAGCATGGCTGTAACAGCAATCGCTATACCAAATAATCCTGCTAATTCATTTGTAGCAATTATTCCAGCCACAATTATTAATGCAGGTAAAGCGGTAGCTTCCATTGAAACTGCCAAACCTTGAATAACATTTGTACCGTGTCCAGTAGTTGAAGATTTAGCAACACTTCTAACTGGTCTATAATTTGTTCCTGTATAATATTCAGTTACCCAAATAATTAAACCCGTTACTACTAATCCAATAACACCACAGTAATACAAATCAAAACCAGTAAAATTTTTGTCTCCGACATTAAATGTATTTTCTAAACCAATAATATTTGAAGTAATAGGATAAAGTAATATTAAGGAAATTATTGCTGTAACAACAAACCCTTTATAAAGAGCTCCCATAATATTTTTACTTTTGCCGAGTTTAACGAAAAAAGTACCAACTATAGAAGCAATGATACATCCACCTCCAATTGCTAAAGGATAGACCATCATGCTTGCATTATCTTGAAAAAATATTGAGGCTAGAACCATGGTTGCAACTATTGTTACGGCATATGTTTCAAATAGATCTGCTGCCATACCAGCACAATCACCAACATTATCGCCAACATTATCAGCTATAACTGCTGGATTTCTTGGATC